>LVBU01000282.1 GCA_001603185.1 Thermotogales bacterium Thermo_02
GGTATTGATAAGTACGTCCCCTTTTTCAAGACTCTGACTGTTTATATCTTCATATATTCTTGTTACTGTATCACGAATAATATCAACAGACATGCTGACTCCTCCCTTTAAAAACACCGTTCAAAGCAAAGAATCCCCCACGACCCTTAATAGGGGCTTCATTCATCTAATCAGGGTGAAACCTTTCTTATGGCACCAAATCTACAAACCTGTAAACAGCTCCCGCAACGTGTGCAGATTTCGGGATCTATCTCATGAGGCTTTCTCACTGAACCGCTTATTGCGTCAACAGGGCAGACTCGTGCGCAGGCAGTACAACCAACACACTTTTCCTTGTCTATAACCACCCTCATCAGAGGCTTGCACTTCTTCGCAGGACACGTTTTATCAAGGACATGAGCTTCATACTCGTGCCAGAAATATCGCATCGTTGACAAAACAGGTTGTGGCGCTGTCTGACCGAGGCCGCATAGGGAAGTAGACATGATATTCTCTCCGAGATCCTTCAGCAGCTCAAGATCCTCCATTGTTCCTTCGCCATCGGTGATTTTCTCAAGAACCTCAAGCATTCTTCTGGTACCATCACGACAGGGGGTACACTGCCCGCATGACTCTTCAACAGTGAACTCAAGGAAGTACTTGGCAACGTCTACCATACAACTGTCTTCATCCATAACTATCATACCGCCGGAGCCAACAATTGTCCCCAGTTGCTTGAGAGTATCGTAGGTAATCGGCGTATCTATGTGCTCAACTGGAATACAGCCGCCGCTAGGGCCTCCAGTCTGAATTGCTTTTAGCTTCTTTCCTCCAGGAATACCTCCACCAATTTCGTAAATGAGCTTTCTGACAGTAATACCCATCGGGACTTCCACAAGGCCGGTGTTCTTTACATTGCCCGCAAGAGCGAAGACTTTTGTACCGCGCGAGCCTTCAACGCCGTACTGGCTAAACCATTCGCCTCCATTTATGATAATCGGCGGGATATTTGCATAGGTCTCGACGTTGTTGAGAAGCGTCGGTTTTTGCCAAAGCCCCTTGTTAGCGGGAAACGGTGGCTTAACTCTCGGAATGCCTCTCTTTCCTTCTATCGAGTTGATCAAAGCTGTCTCTTCACCACACACGAAAGCGCCGGCTCCTATTCTTATTTCGAGATCGAATGAGAAATCGGTTCCAAGTATGTTCTCACCCAGGAACCCGTACTCCCTTGCCTTCTCCATGGCCAGCGTGAGTCTTTCGATAGCAAGAGGATACTCTGCTCTGACATAGACAAAACCATTTTGTGCACCAACAGTGTAAGCGGCGATGGTCATCGCTTCAACTATCGTATGCGGATCTCCTTCAAGCACAGCCCTGTCCATAAACGCTCCAGGATCACCCTCGTCAGCGTTACATATAACATATTTGACATCGCCTTTAGCCTTCTTTGTGAAGTCCCATTTCATCCACGTGGGGAATCCAGCTCCTCCGCGACCTTTCAGTTCGCTCTTCTTCAAGGTCTCTATTACATCTTCAGGGGACATCTCAAATAGGACTTTGTGCAATGCAAAGTATCCGTCTCTTGCCACATACTCCTCAATCGAAAGAGGGTCTATTACTCCCAGATTTCTCGTGGCAATCTTTACCTGTTCGGTGAAGAAGGGTAGTTCTTCCTGAGGCTTAGTCTTAAGTTCACCAGCATCTCCTTTATAAAGAAGATCGTCTACGATTCTCCCCTTCAATATATGCTCTTCTACTATCTGGGAAGCACTTTCGGGCGTCACCTTCTGATAGAACACACCTTCAGGATAGATAACAAGGATCGGGCCAAGATCGCATGCACCCATGCAACCCGTTTCAACCACTCTTACAACGTTTTCCAGTGAATACTTCCTGAGGGAATCTTCAAAGACTTGCTTTACACTCTTTTCACCTGCCGATATGCAGGCTCCGCCGGCACAGATCAGCACCGTATTTTCAACAGCGGGCACCGCTAATCACCCCTTCGTTATAGTTCTCCCTTTTTAACTATCAGATCTCCAACAACCTTTCCCCCGACCACGTGCTGTTCAATGATCCTCCTAGCGTGAGCGGGACTGACATGTCCGTAGATAACAGGTTCGGCACCCTCCAGATGAACCTCTATTGTAGGTTCCACGTCGCACAGTCCAAAGCAACCCGACTGTACAACCGAGACATCCTCTATTCCCTTTTCATCAAGACAATCCACAATAGCTCTGAGAGTATCCTTGGCTCCTGCAGCTATTCCACAGGTTCCCATGGCCACTACTACCTTACCTTTCTTACCTGAATCGCGCATCTTGAGCCCTTTCATGGCGTTTTCCTTGATCTTCATCAGTTCCTCAAGACTCTTTATCTTTGCCATTATTCAGCCCTCCTATATTTCGCAATAATCTTAGAGACTTCATCAGGAGTAACTCTACCATAGTAATCGTCTTCACCAATAAGTACCACTGGAGCCATACTACATGCACCGAGGCACCTGACCGCGTGAATAGAGAATTCTCCATCTGGGGTTGGTTCATTCATAGGAACCTTCAACTCATCCTGGAGACGCTCAACAATCTTGTCAGCTCCCTTGACGTAGCATGCAGTACCAAGACAGACTTTTATCTGATGCCTGCCTTTGGGTTTCATAGTGAAAAAATTGTAGAAAGTAACAACGCCGTACACTTGACTGAGTGGAAGATTCAGTCTCTCAGAAACGTGCTGCTGGACTTCTTCAGAAAGGTAACCGAAAATCTCCTGGGCTTTGTGTAGAACGTTTATCAGTACGCCCATATTATCCTTAACGGAGTCTATATGCTGGTCCAGTTCGGCATAGAGCTTCTCGCAGTCTGGGCATTGAACCAAAGACAAACCTTGCACCTCCCTCTAAGGCAACAATGTTATTTATTTCACACAGGGATTATAACACGGCTAGAGAGAAAAGGTCAGCTTCCTGTGTTAAAATAACCGATGTTATGGGAGCGTTAAAGGAGGAGATTTTATGGATCTAAAGGCCTTTGTAAGAGACGTTTATGACTTCCCTAAGCCTGGCATCGTTTTCAAAGATGTCACCCCCATGTTGAAGGAGCCACAGGCGTTCAAACAGTGTGTCCTTCAGATGAGCGTACTTCTTGAAGACATCGACTTTGACGTTATGATAGCACCAGAAGCCAGGGGATTCATATTCGCCGCCCCTCTCGCTTTTCATCTTGGAAAATCACTTGTACCCGTTAGAAAACCAGGCAAGCTTCCTTACAAGACCAAGTCAGTTGAATACGATCTTGAATATGGAACTGCAACTCTTCATATGCACGAAGACGCCATAGAAGAGGGAGATAGGGTATTAATAGTAGACGATATACTTGCGACCGGTGGCACGATGAAGGCTATAGCCGGTATGATTGAGGAGTGTGGTGGTCTGGTCGCAGGCATAGTCTGTCTCGCCGAGTTGGGATTTCTTAACCCTCGTGAAAAGCTTTCGGGGTACGATGTTCGTACTCTAATTTCCTACTGACGGAGGTCTGTGAAGTGCTGAAGTATGATTTTTCTTACGCATTCAAAGAAACTCTTGAAAGTGGCTTGACTTTCGATGAACTTATTGCGATTGGAAAGGACGTTCCACAAACAATCGAGAAGATATTGTCACAAAAGCCTGGCTTCTTGAGAATTCTGAACGACGACAGCATCCTGCACGAAGTCAAGTCGTTCTCTGGCTGGCTTGAAAACTTCGATAACTTTGTGGTAATAGGAATCGGCGGTTCTGCCCTTGGGAATCAGGCTCTGCACTCTTCACTTAGACCGCTCAATTGGAATTCCTATAGTAGAAGTGAAAGAGGGAACAAATCAAGGTTCTTTGTACTGGATAACGTTGATCCAGACATGGTCGCTTCACTTC
>LVBU01000283.1 GCA_001603185.1 Thermotogales bacterium Thermo_02
GTTATTCACAGTAACACCCGCCAGAGTAAGTATACCGACGAGACTGCTTATATTTATAGTCAAATCAAAGAGATAGACTACCACCATAACCCCTACCAGAGACATCGGCAGAGTGAGGAAGATTACCAGAGGGTAGACCAGCGACTCAAACTGAGCTCCGATTATCAAGTACATGAATATTATACCCGCCAGCAACGCAAAACCGAATTGCTCGATAGTCTGTCTAATCAGCTCACCTTGGCCCATCAGCCGAGAGCCCATTTCCAGTTCTTGGCCGAGAACAACTTTGATTTCTTCGACGACACTACCCAGTGGCCTGTTCACCGTGTCTGCCCTGATGTATCCAACTCGCTGACCGTTGAAGTGTTCTATCGAGACAGGACTTCCCTTTATATCAAGAGACGAGACAATTCCCACATAGGTTTTGCTTCCAAGAAGCGTATCGATGGAAAGTGATTTAAGCCATTCGTAACCCTCTTTCCTCTCTTTATAAAGCTTCACAGGAATACTCTGACCTTCTACACTCATTATCCCAAGATCAACACCCATTGTATACGGCTGAATAACTCCCAGAACCTGCATATGGTAAAGTCCCGCAAGTGTCGCCTTACTTCTGTCGACGGTCAGCTCGAGCACGTTCTGAAGATCATCAAAGCTCGTCTCAAGGTTTTTTATCCCTTCAACTTTGGAGAGCTTTGATGCGACGATTTCTACTTTAGCGCGCAGATTATCGAGATCGTTTTCGAAAACTGCAATCTCAATGTCTCGCCCGAAAACAGCTTCAATCTCTAATCCGCTTGTTCCAACGTCGATCCTGGCGTCGTGCCTTTCTGCTACGGTCTCGAGAAGTACCCTGATGATCCCGGCCACTTCTTCAGTGTTTATTCTCCTTTCATTCAAAGGTTTGAGGATTACCTGAATATTGGCTTTGTTCTCGGCAGCACCCATGACCAGTGCTATAACACCGCCAGTATCTCCGGAAGATGAGTACAGTGTCTGCAAATCAAGCTCTTCAAATCTGTTAAGAATCTCTCTGTTTATCTCTTCAGCTACTTGTGAGGTAGTCTTATAGGATATATTCTGTGGAAGAGTAAGGTCTACGTTTATTATTCCGCTGTCGAAAGACGGTATGAATTCTGTATCCTTGCTGATAAGTCCCAAAAGGCTTATTGCAAAGAGGCAGACAAAAATGATAAGAGTCGCAGGTTTGTGATCGAGAAGAAAGTTCAAAAAAGTCCCATACTTTAGATCTATTGTGCGTTTCGCTCTTTTGACCTTTATGAATTGGGTGAAGGCCGGAATCATAACTACTGCGAGAAAGAGCGACGCTCCTAAAGAGAAGGCCAACGCTAGAGCAAAATATCCGAAGAACTGTGCAGCGAAACCGCTGATAAAAGCAAACGGAACGAAGACTGCAATAGTGGTCAACGTAGAAGCGAAAATCGCTCCAACTACTTCAGCACCCCGTCCCGCAGCTTCATACGGATCTTTCTTCGATTCCAAATACCTGAATATCGCCTCAAGTACTACTATGCTGTTATCGACTATCATCCCTATGGCCATGGTTAGACCGCCTAGAGTCATGAGATCGAGTCCCAGCCCGGAGAAATTCATCAGCATTATCGCTATGAGTAAAGAGAGCGGCATCGAAACCGCAATTGCCACAGTAGCAACGACGTTGCGCAAGAAGAAGAATATCACCAATGTTGCAACGAGCGCTCCAACCAACAGGTTCCTGAACAGGCTGTTGATAGACATGCTAGTAAACTGGCTTGTGTCGGTTATTACGATCACACGGTTATCGGGACTAAGGTCCCTCCAGCGAGTAATGTTCTTCTGAATCTCGCTGGCAACCCTAACCGTATTGGCTCCAGATTGCTTCTGTACTGTCAAGACTGCCGCACTAGCTCCATCGACCTTTATTGTACCCCTCAATTCCTTATCGACCAACTCTACAGTCGCTATCTGGTTAAGCCTAACAGGAATCGGAATCCCTTCAAGAACGATCATCTGTCCCATTTCCTGAGATAATGCTGACATGGTACTACCCATTCCCCTGAATCCGATAACCGTATTTGCGAGCTCTTCCACTGAATCGAAATCGCACTTGACTGACAGTGTATATACCTTTCCGGAGTCTTCCAACAATCCCATGGGATATCGAACACCGTCGGAGAGAACAGCCTTCACGATTTCGATAGGAATCTCAAGCTCGTTCATTCTTCTGTCATCCAAGACTATTGCGACCTCCTGTTGAGGGATACCAGTAAGGTTTACGTTTGCGACCCCTTCAATTCTAGAAAGGATTCCTCTTAGCTCATTTGCCATTGTCTTCAACTCTGAGGGATCGTCAGCTGATAGTCCGAGCACGTAGACCGGAATGAGAGAAGGGTTGAACTCGACTATTATTGGATCCACAGCCTTTGCAAGGCCGATAGCCATAGAATCGATGGATTCCTTAACCTTGGAAAGGGCGTACCCCATGTCCGTGTCGCTCTCAAATTCAATAGTAATCACCGAAAACCCGTCTCTTGATTGTGAAGAGATACTCTTGACACCACTCACAAACGAAATGGCGCTCTCCAAAGGACCCGTGACGTTACGCTCTACTTCTTGAGGCGTAGCGCCTATATAAGGAGTCACTACAACTGCGTATGGGATGTTCAGACTCGGAAGCAGATCAATTGGGAGCTGTTGCCAGGAAAAAAGACCAAGGAAGACCAGCGTTCCCAGCATCAGGAACACGGCAACAGGTCTTCTAGAAAACTGAGTAAGGACTTCTCTCCACATAGAGTCACCTTGCGTGTCATCGAAACTCATCGATGACTTGGGTTGTGGTAACCGCCGGAAATATCCGGTCAATGTGATATTATTCTACAATCATTCAATGCCGAAATTCAAGAAATACTCAGTGGTGCAAGATGTCTCTAGCTGAACTAGTGACGGCAATTATAAACTCAGAACTATGGGTTTCGCAGTAATGCCCTCAGGCTTAATGAGCATTAGGAAGAACATACAAGACTTTTATAAAGAGTGAAGGCAGGCGAATCTTATGGGAGAAAGACTAAAGGGTGAGATTGCCATTGTTACAGGGGCGAGCCGACAAATGGGAATTGGCGCAGCAGTATGCAGAGCATTAGCTAAGGAAGGGGCCGACATATTCTTCACATACTATACTCCCTATGACAGCAGCATGCCCTGGGGCATACAGCAAGAAGAGCTTTTCACTTTAGAGAGAGAACTCAAGGCATTCGGAATCTCCTGCGAACATTTAGAATTGGACCTATCTAGGGCGTCATCAATATCCGCACTTTTCGAACAAGTGGAAGCAAAGATTGGACAGGCCTCCATATTGGTGAATAATGCTTGTTACTCCGTAAACGATTCCTTTGAGAACCTAACAGCGGATAATCTCGACAGACATTATGAGATCAATATTAGAGCGACAACATTGTTGAGTATCACATTTGCAAATCGTTTCTCTAGAGGTCATGGAGGAAGGATCATCAATTTGACTTCTGGCCAATCTAAGGGCCCCATGACACAGGAGATCTCTTATGCCATTACCAAAGGAGCAGTAGAAATCCTTACTACTACCCTGGCAGCTGCTGTTGCTCACAAGGGCATTACAGTGAACGCAGTGAATCCTGGACCGACTGATACAGGATGGATGACAGAAGAGCTGAAAAGTCTTTTGATGCCAAGGTTTCCCTTCAAACGGACGGGAACACCTGATGATGTAGCCCGCTTGATATGCTTTCTGGCATCAGAGGAAGGCGAATGGATTACGGGACAGATTATCCATTCGGAAGGTGGATATGAAAGACAGAAAATATAGAATGAGTAGTTAACTCATCAGAAAGTTTTCGGAATGCAGGCAAGACTGTGACTGGCTATATTGCGGGAGAAGTAGAGACTGTTTTTGAGAAAGCGGCAGGAGAAGCTTGCAAAACATTCGTTATGCTTACTGCTTCAAACCTATTGACCAATTGAGGTAAGTCTGGAGCTTGAAAAATTAACACGGCAGGTGTTAACATTGAACATAAGAGGTCCCCAATAGAGAAATGCGTTTTGTGCGTGATCTGAAGACTAACTGTGAAGGAGATTGATGGACCTTGATAGGAATAATCTGTGATTCCGTAGTTGACATTCCACAAGAGTTTGCGAAAAGAGACGATGTTTTTGTAGTTCCAATTCTCGTAATACTCGAAGGCAAATCATTTCGTGAAAACTTGGAAATCTCCAAGAAAGAGATAATCGACTATCTTGAGAACAGTTTCGCAAAGACCTCCCTGCCGTATCCAAATGATGTAATGGATGCATACAGAGAGATGCATAAGAGAGGTTACGACGAGATACTCGTGCTGAACCTTTCTAGCGGTCTCAGTGGAACACATAACCTCTTCATAACTATGGGGGAGCAGTTCAAGAGCGAGGTTGGCAATGTCCAGATCGAATACGTTGATTCCCTTTCGCTATCCGGAGGAGCGGCAATGCTCTTCTATAAAGCCTTGAAGATGAAAGAACGGGGAGACAGCTTGAAGGTTATAGCATCTGACCTGAAGAAACGTGCCGGCTCGAAAAACCCTGTATTCTTCGTAATCCCAACCGTAAAATATCTCAAGGAAAGCGGCCGTATCGGTAAGCTTGAAGGTTTTG
This sequence comes from Thermotogales bacterium Thermo_02, assembly GCA_001603185.1. Classification (GTDB taxonomy): domain Bacteria; phylum Thermotogota; class Thermotogae; order Petrotogales; family Kosmotogaceae; genus Mesotoga. Next base: position 4,660 of record LVBU01000283.1, read on the forward strand.
TTGGCCAGATTCTTAAAGTGAAGCCGGTTGTAACTATCGACAGAAAAGGTACTTTTGCCCCGGTGGGCAGAGCAAGACTGATGAAAAAGGCCGTTGAAACAATGGTCGAGAGATTGCTCGATGCAGTCAAGGGGAAGAAGATTTTCTGTGTTGCTCTATACCATTCAGGTGACGATCCAGAGACACTATCGCTAGTTTCATGGGTAAGGGAGAAGATGAAACATCTTTCAGAGGCATTCTTGACAGGTGAAGTGTCTTCAGGAATTCTTGTGCATGGTGGCAAAGGTATTATCGGTGTTGGTGCACTCATTGGCTGAGGGCAAACAGGGAACCCTTACACCCGATCCTGACCTATCCTCGCGAAAAGCGAAGAAATCGGTGTTCCAAGTTCAGAAATTACGCCCGACTTCAAGAACAGTCTGCCGGGTTACAAACATGGATCAGTTGCGATGGCTTGCTCTTTCCCACAACCAACTCCGTATAATTTGCAAAACCGTTTTCTGTCATCTTGCAAGGTTGTATAAGAGCAGAAAGATTGTCAGAAAGTTTTCTCCGACAAGGTTGTAGCGTCGCTTTCTCTTGCTCTTATCACCTTCTTTTTTGACTCATGCAGATTATGTGATGTCCCAAGGGCTTTCTGAATATTCAATTGAATCATACAGAAAAATGACGGCATCCGGCTGCTATAATTGCTTTTGAAGCAATTTAACGAAGCGATAGCGTTTAACTCCTGGAGGTCCAAATACTTACCAGCCTTAGACTAAGGGGTTGCGTTATGAGAGGAAACATAGGTACTTCGGGGTGACGCCATCAGCCCTGAACATTGCGGCAACAGTTTGACATAGCAACCGGGAACAGAAGCCACGATTGCTGGCATTAACTGTCCGATAACAGCGAGGTTGACTTAACCGGTGTGGCCAATAATGGAAAGGTATCTTCAAACCGCTCACACCATCGCACAAATCCGATGGTTACAATTACTAGAAAGGAGGATGCGCTCATCCCCAAAGGCAAATCTAGGGGCGTCCGCGCAAGACACTTTGATGATTGAATACGATACGGAAGGCTTTGTCGAGGTTACCGGCGGAAAGATATGGTATGGAATAAAGGGGAAGAATTATAAGGGCATCCCGATCATAACGCTTCACGGAGGCCCGGGAGCGCCTCACAATTATTTGGAATCTCTTGAAACTCTTTCAGACGATAGGCCGATTATCTTTTACGATCAGCTAGGTTGTGGTAAGTCTGAAAGGCCATTGGATAATACTCTGTGGACTGTGAGTCGCTTTGTTGAAGAGCTAAACTCTCTAAGAGATTGCCTAAACATTAGGGACGTCCACCTAATGGGTCAGTCTTGGGGAAGTATACTGGCCTGCGAATACTATCTGTTTAGACCTTATGGCATAAGGAGTCTGATTCTTTCTGGACCGGCAATGAGCATACCACGTTTTGAGAGAGATGTGAGAAACCTGCTCTTGTATCTTCCGAAGGAATACCAAAACGCGATAGCCAATGCCGAAGCTACCGGAGACTATGATTCTGTCGACTACGAGAAAGCCGTAACAGCCTTTTACAGACGCCATATTTGCCGCCTGGATAAATGGCCCGCCTGCCTTGACGATACTATAAGTGGTATGGGTAAATCTGTTTACAACTACATGTATGGACCCAGCGAATTCACTGTTACTGGCACTCTGAAGGAGTATGATTGTACATCAAAACTGAGTCAGATAGAAGTACCAGTTCTGCTAACCTGCGGGCAATATGATGAGGTAACTCCGGAGACAGCCGCCCATTATGCCAGAGAGATGCAAAACAGCAAGCTGGTAGTTATTTACGGAGCTTCACATGAGCATCATCTTGAGAAACCAGAAGAGTATATTCAGACGGTACGGGGCTTTGTCGAAAGTATAGAAAAGCACGCTCAAACTGCTCGATTTGAATAGAAATGGGATCCTTCCAGAGCTTACCAAAATGCCGTAAAGGCCCTAGCTTAAGCAATGGAGATATAAGTCACATTTATGGCATATTATAAGTAATCCATCAGTCGGTGGCGACAAGCAAAAGTCGAAAAAACGTTCTTTGAAAACTGGATAGCGTATGAGGTTCTGATAGCTAATCATCTATCAGGCAAAA
>LVBU01000284.1 GCA_001603185.1 Thermotogales bacterium Thermo_02
ATAAGGACCATATCATCACACTAGATTACCTAGAAAAAATGCAAACGTTTGTAAAAATGGCAAATAACGACTCTCTTTTCCGTCAGAATCAAGCACATCCATTATTATCGAGTTCAAGAATTCGGTTACTCAGATGCTAGAGTTTTCCCGTACCACTTATCACAGACGGCACGAAAAGAATCTACGGGGAGGGATTTAGGTGAAAAGAATCTTCTTGTTTCTTCTGGTCGCAGTCATCGTTTCCACTTTCGCGTTTGGTGCGGCTACGAAGGTGAAGTTCTGGCACATGTACCTTTCTGGTCCATCTAAAGAGGTGATGGACGAAATCATCGCGAGTTTCAACGAATCGCACAAAGGAGTCATAGAAGTCGAAGACCTAGCGATTTCCTTCTGGGACTACTGGGATAAGATAAGGGTCGCGATGGCTGCTCGACAGGAACCGGACATCTTCTTGCACGACCTCGGTAACGTAGGTATGAGGGCGTCTACCGGTATTCTTCTCGATCTTAAGCCGTATCTAAAGGCCGCAGGTTTCGATCCCGATGAAGTCTTCTTTGAGGGTCCGCTATCTATGTGCTCTTTCAAAGACGGAATATACGCGCTGCCTCTGGAAACAGATGTGAGGCTTTTGTTCTACAACAAAGGTCTCTTCGAGCAGGCCGGACTGGATCCCGATAAGCCACCTACCACCTGGGACGAGTTGCTCGAGTATGCCGGGAAGCTAGACGTTTTAGACAAAAACGGAGATTACGATGTAATAGGTTTCAATCCTCTATATGGACAATCGTACTTCTGGATGTATGTCTGGGGTAATGGAGAGGATTTCATCGATGAGAACGGAAATGTCGTAGTGAACAGCCCAGGTATAGTTGGTGCGCTCGAAGAGTGGGTCGCTCTGATAAATGAACTTGGACTGGAGAAGCTTCTATCGTTCGGAGCGAACTTTGGATGGGGGCCGGCCGACGCCTTTATAGCCGGAAAGGTCGGAATGGGAATCCAGGTGGGTAATTTCCTTGCAGACCTGGCTACTTATGCACCCGATCTCGAATACGGGGTCGTTCAGATTCCCTATCCGAAGGTAAAGGCTACTTGGTCAAACGGTTTCTCTCTTGAGCTATCATCCAGGTCGAAAAACAAGATTGCCGCAGTTGAGTTTGCGCTCTATCTCCTGAGTGACGAAGTTCAGATGAAACTGGCACACAATCTCTCGTCGCTTATAGGTAACAAGAGAGCAGCTTACAAATCCGATCTTATGTTCGATAGCGAATGGAAAATGCAGATAGAGGCTCTGGAATTCACGAAATTCAGACCCTTCGTTCTCGAGGCTCCTCTCTGGTATGAGACTCTTCAGAAGGCTACCGAAGAGGCCGTATACGGAAGAAAGACACCACGACAGGCGCTTGACGACGCTCAGAAGCTTATCGAGGCAGAGATAAAGCAATACAAAATGACACACTGAGAACTGTATATTACGGGTGGTAGGGCACAGATGCTCTGCCACCCTTTTTACGGAGGGGGAGAGTTTTGAGAAAGAGAAGAAGCAGATACTTTAGAAGAAAGACACTGATAGGCTATCTCTTTGCTGCTCCCTGGCTGGTTGGACTATCCGTCTTTGTTCTTGGCCCAATTATCGCCACGCTGTTCTTGAGTTTCACAAACTACAATATGATAAACGCGCCAAGATGGATAGGCCTAACGAACTACAGAATACTCTTCACTCTTGATCCGGGTTTCTGGAGAGCTCTTGGGAACACCCTTTACTATATGTTCGGTTCCGTCTTTCTGAAGGTCTTTATCGGACTCCTCTTCGCCCTTCTTCTGAGCACTGCTTTGAAGGGGATGCGGCTCTTCAGAACGATATACTTCCTGCCAGTTGTGCTGCCTTCGATACCGGTGATGTTTCTCTGGATGATGATGTTCAATCCTAGAAGCGGCCTGATAAATCAAGTGCTTGGCTTTGTCGGAATAAGGGGGCCGCTGTGGCTCAACTCCCCGGACTGGTCTAAACCCGCGCTTATTCTTATGAGTCTCTGGGGAATAGGTGGGATAATAGTGATATTCCTGGCCGGATTGCAGGACGTTCCCGACTACCTTTATGAGGCGGCCAAACTCGATGGGGCGAACAGAGTTGCTATGTTCTGGCGCATCACAATTCCGATGATTATGCCGGTCATATTCTTCAACGTTGTGACGGGACTTATAGCGGCTTCACAGGTCTTCGCGGAGTCGTATATTATGACTGCTGGCGGACCGCTGGAGTCGACGACGTTCGTAAATCTAAAGATCTATCTGCTCGCCTTTAAAGATGTGAGAATGGGTTACGCCGCCGCAATGTCCTGGGTCATGTTCATGATTCTCGTTCCCATGACGATCCTTCTCTTCAAGATAGCGAAGAGATGGCTTGACTACTGATTTAAGAGGAGTGCGAGATGAAGAGCATTAAAAAGACGAATACTATAAGAAGTTTTACGATATACGGAGTGCTGGGTTTCTTCTCCATTGTCTATCTGGTTCCTCTCTTCTGGATGGTTTCGACATCACTCAAACCCGACACCCAGATAATGTCGATACCTATGAGGTGGTTACCCGACCCGCCTCAATGGAGCAATTATTCGGAAGCGGTCAAGAGCTTTCCATTCTTCAGGTACACCGCAAACACAGTATTCATAACTCTAATGAACGTTCTTGGTAACACGTTGACGGCCTCGCTAGTGGCTTACAGTTTTTCCAAGCTCCAGTGGAAGGGAAGGAATCTGCTATTCTACATAACGATAGCCACTATGTTCATCCCTGGGCAGGTCTTGATTATTCCGGTATATATTATCTTCACTCAGCTTGGCTGGGTAAACACTTATCTTCCGCTAATAGTACCGGCCTTCTGTGGAGGCGGAGCCTTCAACATCTTTCTGCTGAGACAGTTCTTTGTGTCCATTCCCGATGAATTGATGGAATCGGCAAGAATAGACGGGGCCTCGGAGTTCAGGATTTTCACGAGGATCGTCCTTCCGCTGTCAAAGCCGGCGCTCTTTACGGTCGCGCTTTTCACAGTTGTTTTTACGTGGAACGATTTTTTCGGTCCCCTGATCTATCTTCACGATCCTTCCATGTGGACTCTCGCGATCGGTCTCAGGGGTTTCCAGCAGCAGTATTCGACTAACTGGAACCTCTTGATGGCAGCGTCCACACTGACCGCGCTTCCTCTTATAATTCTTTACTTTGTCGCACAGGACAAGATGATAAGGGGCTTTACACTGCGGACAGGAATAAAATAGGGCAGGTGTTTTCATTGAAAAGGTTCTTAGCGTTGTCCATATTCTCTATAACGACTATTGTCATACTCGCAAAGATCGATACAGTCTATATCATACCATTCAGCCATCTGGATATTGGCTTTACTGGCACTCAAGAAGAAGTCGGTCACTTCTACAGGGATATGTACGAAGAGCTTAATGAGTTTATGGAGAGCTTTCCTGACTTCAAATTCACCGTGGAGACTTTCTGGCAGTTTGAGCAATGGCTTAAGGAAATGACAGACGGAGAGCTTCTCGAAGACTATCTGAGGCTTGCGAGAGAGGGGAGACTGGAGTTTTGCGCAGCATACGGCTCTATGCATACGGGTTTCACAAACGGTTACGTTCTCGAAAAGAGTCTCGATAGGGCACTTTTGTTCGCTGCCGAAAATGATCTGGAGATTGGAACTTGTTTGATGAACGATGTTCCCGGTTTTTGTGCCGACCTTCCCGATATTCTGGAAGAGAAGGGAATAGATTACTTCATGAGCGGTTTGAACGACCACTACGGCTTTGCTCTCGATCTACAGGGAACGGCGCACCTCTTTTACTGGGAGGGGCCTTCCGGCGGCAGAGCCCTCAGCTGGGTGAGTAAGGCCAGCTACGCGGAAGGCTATCTCTTGAAGAACAGGGGGTTGCTGCTGAATCATATAGAATCACTTGAGAGGGAGGGTTATCCCTATTCCGAGTTAGCTATAATGGTCGCCTTTGACAACGCCGGTTATTTGCCTGGCGCTGTCGCCTTTCTCGATCTCTATGAGACGTGGCCGGCTGATTCGCAAGTGACGTTGAAGATGGCCACACCGACTGAATTCATGAGGCTTATGGAATCGAAATATGCCGGCGGACTCCCGGTCTATCGTGGAGACTGGTCGGGCTGGTGGGAGATAGTCAAGAGCGGCGGGCCATATTCGGCCGGAGTCGTCCTCAAGGTGCAGCGTTACGCGGCCAGTCTCGCCCCAGAACTTGCTATGATCGATCGCGAACTGTTCGATGAGATGAATCGCAATCTCATAATGTATGGAGAACATACTGCCGCGGTTACTGCCGGCTGGCCCGGAAAGCTTTCGCTTGCGGGGAATAAAGTGTCCAACAGGACAGTCGTCGAGTATGCCGAAACGTCAAAACTCAGATTCGATGAGCTCGCAAAAAAACTCGCCGAAGAGGCACTGTGTACAGTTTCGGCAATCTCTTCATATGATGGGATCACACGTCTGGAGATACCTTTTGAAGGCTTTCATGAGAAGACAAGACTTCCTGTGAAAATAGACGGCGGACTTTACTACGCCTATCCCTTCAGAAGAGACTATCCGGACTCGTGGGATAGTTGCCGGGAAGGATTCCTGATGGAAGCCCCATTAAACCGGGGTCTTAACTGTCTGGAAATTGGAGAAGTCGAGGGATTCGAAGTAGATAAAGACGAAGACCGGTCCTTCAAAGTTCTGGTCGATAGTACGGGCAAAATCAATATCTTATACAACGGTGCCCCGCTAATAGAAGACGTGCATGTTGCCTCTTATTTCACGGGTAGGCCCGAGGTACTCGAAAGGGTTGACGGACGCCTTTTATCGGTGGAGAGAAACGTCTCACCGATCGGCGAGACGCTAACACTAGAGGTCGATCACTCTCCAGTTTGCGAGATTGATATAGTGACGTTCAACTCTGGAGGAGTCCGGTTGAGTCTGGTGATCGACAAAGGACTCTTGCCAACTGTACCATACCGAGATCACTCCATCAATTTGGTTTTGAGCATGAAGCTTTCCTTACCGGGCGAGCTGACGTATATGGGAGCCAGATCCATGCAGGTTTTTCCTGGAGAGTTTCCGGCAAGACGACCACCCTTCCTGGCCTTCAACGGTCTGGTCACAGCAGAAAGGACCGATAGCAGACTTTTCCTGGCGAGCCGTCAGAGCTTCATGTTCAACTGGGAGAACCCGATTATAAGATTCCAGTTGATGCGTCATTACAGCTTTAGTGCAACGGCGGACAGAGGCATAGTCTTGCTTGACGATACGGAACCCGGGTCTCCAGGGTTTATTGTTTTCTCCTTTTATATTGATTTTATGAGTGTTACAGATTGTGGAGAGGAAATCTCCTCAGCTTCTGTGTCGAGTTTTCTCAATCCTCCGTTGTTCAAGGAGAGGTGATGTTTGGTGAGCATCGGATTGAAGGATATCGCTGAACTAGTAGGTATGTCTGTTTCGACGGTTTCCAGGGCTCTGAGAGACGATCCAAGGGTCAACGTCAAGACCAGACAGAGAATTCGCCTGATAGCCAAAAACTTGAACTACCTGCCAAATCAGGCGGCGAAGAGCCTTGTAACGAAGAAGACTATGACTATCGGTCTAGTTCTGCCCAATTTGAGATCTTTTATGCACGATATCTTCGACGGACTGGAAAGAGTCCTTTCTGAAGCGGGTTATAATATATTGCTTGGAGTCTCGGACGGCGATCCTGTCAAGGAGATGCACGAACTGAAGCTTCTCATGGAAAAACGCGTAGATGGGTTGATACTCTTTTATGTCGGTGGTGTCTTCAATCAGAACTCGATAAGATTTCTCAATACTATAAACATC
>LVBU01000285.1 GCA_001603185.1 Thermotogales bacterium Thermo_02
GGAATATCCAGTCTGAAATGCCAGTTGAAACCCGAAAAACCTTTCCCGATACTCTTCTGAAAGGCGGGCGAGATTTTCCCGATATCATGCAACAGAGAGGCCGCGTTCAACTCGTCGTCGCCGAGGTCTTTCGAGATTCGCTCGACATCTCTGGAATGCCTTATCAGGCTCACGTCGTTACCCGACTTCGCAAAAAACTGATCAGGTCTCATCCGCTCGCCCCCTCAGTGCCGAAAACCACAGCGGGATTCTCTCATCTGAATCGACATAGAAGCGATAGGGTTCGCGGAGACTTATCGGCAGTCCCCTCGGCGTAAAAAGCTTGCAGCGCAGATACTCGAAATCCCTCACGATTCTGTCTTCCACTCTCACGAGGCTATAGACTGAACTCACCAGCCTCATATTCCCCGAAACCCGCTCGAAGAACTCTCCGTAGTTTTCCCCGAGTCCCCACCCTTCGGAACTCTCGGGGAGCCACGAATAGTAATCGACTCTTCCAGAGAAGATCTCGGGCTCTCCTTCAAACTCGATAACGCGGACCTCCATTACAGCCGCCGTATCCTCTGCGAGCCCTAGATGCAGAGAGCCGCTGCCATCAGCCAAAGCCCTATGGAGTTCATCCGTTATCTCCGCGTCGCTGATCGCGTAAATGATTGTCGTGACGTTGTGCAGTCTTTCAATTGTGATAGGGCTCTGACCGCCGAAGCTCTCGACCCTGCCGTCAAGCGTCCGGTTCTCTTCGCTCTTGAACCGTCCATTGTGTTGCTTCTTGGAAAGATTCCTGTACCAGACCCTGTCCTGAAAAAGCGCATCGTACTTGGAGAAGACTGCGAGCTGCAGACTTTCCAGAAGACGCCGCCTGCTCTCTTCTTCAAGGCAGGCACAGAGAAAGCCGATCACGGTCGAGAACATGGGAAGGGGAAGGGTCTGGAGCGTGCGCGAAGTATGCGGGACCCTGAAATGGGCAGAGTCCTGCCATGTCTTTATCTTTAGGACTCTCATACCTTCACCTCTCAAATGCGGCCCTCGATCGACGAACACATCGCCTCCCAGCTTTCCATGCCTAAGCGCTCGCCGAGCCCGTGAAGGCTATCCTTTCCAGCCAGGAAGGCTAGGGGCTTGCCGTTATCGCGTAGAATGTAGCCGTTCTCCCTTATAGTCTCGAGTATCGAAGAGAAAGACAGTTTCCCTGACGCTTTATCGAAGTAAATGTCTGAATGGAAGAGGGGTATCGCCGTTTTGAGCGCCGCAACCGCCATGAAGGCGGGCACAATCCCGTAGTTCTCGCCGGCGCACTGGGCGAGCAGCCCGTTTTTGATCACATTGAGGATCTGCATAACTCTCTCCTTCCTCTTCTCTTTCGATAGTTCGAAGACAAGCGACCCGGTTTTGTCGTCCAGCGTTACCTTTCCTCCGGCGTCGGAGACCTCTTCCTCCAAATCCCGCAGCTTCCCCGAGAGGCTCTTGAGCGTCGCCGAGTCGAGTATCCAGACGTCCCTTCCGAGCCTGGTCAGATCGATTGTGAAAGAGTATTTGAAGAGATTGTAGTCTTCTTCTCTCGAATAGGGGTTTGGGGTCTCGACGGTTCCCGAAGCCCTCGTTTGGGAGCTGTTGGCCCTGTTGACGAAGGAATGGTTCGCGTAGAAGGCCATGTCGCCTCTCCACGGGTAAAGGGCGATCGCCTTCGTGAGAGAGACGGCGGCCTTTCTCGAGAGCGTTGACGAAGAAGGCTTTTCAGTATCACTTTCTTCCTGTTGCCCGTCGGTCCCCTTCTTTTTCTTCTGCTTCGCGGCAGTGCTCATATAGCCGAATGCGTCGAGCTCCGCGCTTCTCACTATGTCCTGGAAGACTCTTAGTTCCCTGTCCTGCACGTCTATTAGCCTGTGCTGGATTACGCCCTTGCTTGATGTAAGCTCTCCGGGTTTCCAGCTTTCCGGATAGATCTCAGTGAGCGTCGAAAAGAGCTTGTGAGTTATCCACGGCCTGCTGAGAAAAGCGAAGAGATCGCTCCCGATACTCAGTTTCTTCAGCGTCGTGATGTTTCCCACACTCTGATCACGATTTAGCGCCGAAGACTCGAAAACCACCGTGCCGGTTATGCCTTTCATCTCTGTCATCACTAATCACCCTTTCTCCTGTCCCCGAATTGCTTCGAGAGCGCAGTTATGGTATCTATGAACGCGTAAACGCTTAACTTGAACTCCTCTTCAGATGATGAAGCCAGAGCCGCCGTGAGCTTTTCGGGCAGCGGTTCGTCATTTGCGGTGAAGGTCCTGACCAGAAGATAACTGACATCGATTCTGTTGCCGATGCGTGTCTTCTCAATAATCTGGTAAGCTAGCCTTTCCAGAGCGTGCAGAAGACCGTCTTCACCTTCGATCGCGCTCCGCCTCTCGCGAAACAGGGAGCGGGTCTCTCCCCTCAAAGAACTTAACTCCATTCTTTCACCTCCATGTTTAAGAGTCTCGTATAAGAGATCCGGCAGATTTCCTGAGATCGAGAGGACCTTTCGGGAATCGGCCCGCCCTATTATCCTTTCTATTTCCGCCGTGCTCCCCTTCGATCCGCTTACTATGCACTTGCAGACCAGATGAAGAAGTTGAAAAAGCCTTCCGTAGTCCCTTTCGACGAAGGCCTCGAATATCGCGGTCGAGTTCATCCGTCTCAGATACTCGGGGACGGAGGGCGTGGCCGTCAGCCTCTCAACGGCATCGGGACCGATCCGCATAACCTTCACTTCCTGATACTTTCCGGGCGGATCGCCGACTATGCGATATATCTCGATACCCATGCTCCCCCAGCCGGCCTTCACTGAGGCAAGGGCCGTAAGTCTATCGACAACGTTCTTGAAAAATATCCCGTCAGGCTTCTCGCCAAAGGATTTTATCTGCTTTATAAGATCTCTCGAGAGCTTGAACGACGGGGAATTCACAAAGAAGAACTCCCTTTCCGGAGATCTTTCGAGCGCGAAGATATGGAAGAAAACGAGAACGCTGCAAGTGTCGCAGACAGGCGAGGACGGAAGGAAGTCCCAGTATGCGTTGGGGAACTCGTTGACAGAAGAGCCGGCATAGCCGACCAGTATATTGTCAACAAAGAGCCTCCGCTTATTCTGCGGCACAGGGAAACTCCTCCCGCAAAAACCGCAGTGAAGGCTATACTCCTCGAATTTGCCCGGCCTGCCGAAGAGCTCGGCAACTCTTGAAGGCACGTCTTTTGTACCGGCGCCGACTGCGTTCACAAACGGACCGTCTTTGTAGAAGTACTTCGGGCGGACGACTTTGAAAATTGACAGCGGGTCATACAGATCGACCGACTGAATATTCTCCAGCTCCTTCTTGAAGGCGTTGCCTTCGAGCATATGGTCCGCGGTCATGCGTAGAAAGAGCCAGGCAATCAGAGGCAATTTTGAGGCGAACGCTGCGCCTTCCTGCCCTTTCGGCGAGAAGGCGAGGCTTCCCGGAAGTTTTCCCCTTACAGCATAGAGATTCTCGAAGAGAGTTTCTATCAGCGCGTCATCTATCTCGAGTGTTCCGTCATCGTTGCAGGTGACTTCATCTCTGCCGAAGAACCTTTCGACCGCGAGCGAGAAACCAATAACGGAAGCGTTATACAGCCAGTCTGACGGATAGAATATCATAGTGACGCACCCACCAGAGAGAATAGACCGAAGCCCTGACCCGTCCTCTGCCCGAGTCCAAAGTCATAGGCGAACTGAAGGAGATCGGGCGAGCCGCTCAGGGTAAAGAACCCCCTGAAACCTCCTATAAAGCCTCCATAGTGCCTGATAAGCTCGAATTTCCCTTCTACCGGAGTCATCGTCAGGTCGCCCGCGGGAGCCTTCCCCGTCAAGGCCTCGCACTTCTTTTTCATGTATTCCGATAGAGTCTCGTTGAAGACATCGGAATCATCTGGAGAAAGACAGAGATCAGGGTTCTTCGGGTCTCTGAGGACGACGTGCGAAAAAGTCTTACACTCGAGCGAGGACCTGTTCACGACATAAGGCCGCTGAACAGTCACGTTCGACACATGGAGAGAGGCGTCGGCGATCCTGAATGACTCCCCGAACTTCTTGAACCTGGTAAGCGTACCGAGAAAAGAGTTGAAAACGACTAGATCTCCAGATGAGAAGTTGATAAAAAAAGGCGGAATAGCTTTTGCGACCTCTCCTACAATACGGAACGAACTCCCGAGCCTCGCAGAAAAGGCGAAACGCTGGTGCGACTTCTCGCCATAAAGATAATCATAGAGCCCCGAAGCGTCCGCGATCTTCTTCATGACGTGTATGAAACTCGACCTGTAGTCCAGCGAAATTGCAATATCCACAGGCTCTCCGGAAAGCGTTATCTCGAATCTCAATGTGTACCACCTCCTTCTTTCCGACATTATATCATTTTAACTTACATTCAAGCTAATTATAAACTCTCACATACCAACATCTTCTCCACGATCGACAGATCCCCCATCATATAAG
>LVBU01000286.1 GCA_001603185.1 Thermotogales bacterium Thermo_02
GTGTTGGAGGTGGCAAGGAATGAGCCGTCGGGTCATTCTAGTCTGTTTAGTTCTGCTTTTGTTAATGGCGACTCAGGGTTTTGCGTTCCTTCTCGTCACTTACGTGGTGAGGTCCGGTGATTCTATTCATACTGTATCCAGAGAACTTGGGGTAAGTATGTCTACGATTATCGATTTCAACAATCTCTCCAATCCAAGCAGTATAAAGGCTGGCGATAGATTGTTTCTCCCCCAGCCGGATGGGTTGATCTACAATGTCCAGTCCGGGGATACACTCGAAAGTATCGCAAAAGCGTTCTTCGCTCCTGTTGAGTCCTTGTTTGATACAAACAACCTGAAGAGTTCTTCAACGATAAACCCCGGTCAACGTGTTTTCATTCCCATGTCAGTGATCAACATGTATCAGTATGTCCCTCAGAGCACGCCTTTTAGATGGCCTGTTTACGGAGTTATATCCTCTGCTTATGGATGGCGCTCTCACCCGGTAAGTGGAGACGCTTCCTTCCATTCCGGTCTAGATATTGCGGCCCCGGAAGGAGCTCCGATTTTTGCGGCTTCAAAGGGAGTCGTAATCTTCGCCGGAGTTAACGGCGGCTACGGAAACATGGTAGATATTCAACACGACAACGGATATGTCACGCGTTATGGCCATATGAGCAAAATCTGTGTTTATGTTGGACAGCGCGTAGATTCCGGTTCTCTTATCGGCAGAGTCGGTAGTACCGGTATATCTACAGGACCACACGTTCACTTTGAGGTCAAAGATTCGAAAAACAATACTATGAACCCTCTCTCCACTCTCCCAACGCGTGATCTGATGTATGTGATCCGCAGAGAGGATGACGGTACATCTGCCGGAGGAAAATGACAAGGATAATCGTCAGTGCTTGCCTCGCTGGAGTGAATTGCACATATCGCGGAGATAATAATCTGTCTTTTGATCTTTTGAGGTTGATTGACAGATTTATTCTTATACCGGTGTGCCCGGAACAGCTTGGAGGACTTGCGACTCCAAGAAATCCCGCAGAAATAAAGCTTTCAAGCGACTGGATTTCGAGAAAGATCGTCACTGATCAATATGGAAATGACCTGACTTCACAGTTCAACAAAGGTGCTGAAGAAGTACTGAAGATTTCACGTTTTCTTAGGGCGAACCTCGCCATATTGAAGTCCCGCAGTCCCTCATGCGGCTGCAGGGGAGTCTACGATGGTAGTTTCAGCGGGATAATGGTCGACGGAATGGGCATAACCGCCGAGTTGCTTATGAAGAATGGCATAGAGGTCTACTCCGAAGACGAAATCAGCTTCTTACTCTAGGATCGAAAAGCTCGGTGAGTATTGTCTTCTCTTCATGCTCGGAAAGAACCTTCTCTGTAGATTTTACCAAGACTACCCAGCAGTCTTTTTGCCAGATCAGAGTTTCGTCTATTCCACCGAATCTCACTATCCTCGCATAAAGGTAATCCCGTTTCTTTATTCTTCCCTTCTCCTTTGCGAGCATGGAACCTTCGACCAGGTAGAGTCTTTCCCAGATATCTCTCGCTGCCTGTGTGCTCTCCATTTTCCATATATACGCCTTTATGGAAGTTGAGTCGAAATCCAGCAGAAAACCTCTTACTGATAGATTGTAATCGGGATATCTTACATAATGCATGTTTCCCTTTTCGTCTTTGTAGGATATACCACCAGCAAGCCCGGGATCTGGCGGATACTCAGCGTTCCCGACAGCAGAGAAGTACTCTCTGTTAAAAATCAGGTCTTCGAGAGCAACATTGCCCGGAACCACCAGATCGACTCTATTTCTCCAGGCAAAGTAGCTCGAAAAGGCTATAAGCAAAAGTACGAACGAAAAGGTAAAGAGCGTCCCGTACTTACCTTTCATATTCATCGTGGGACCTTCATCTGAAAGCTCATCAAATCAGTTCGAGAAGCTTTGCGGTCTCTACTGGATCAAGTCTATAAATCGAACCCTTTCCCTGGTAAAATCCATGTTCCCGTATCAAGTGAATCGAAATAGGCGTATAATCGATCTCCTTCCTAGTCGACAGGTTTCTGACATTGATATTCACCTTTTTGGAAAGATGACCGTGTCGAAAGGGACATGGTATATAACCCCTGCTCTCTTCGACAATCACAATAAACGTATTGTCGACATTTACTGGAGAGCCAAACCCCTTTTCTCCTTGATGCATAAGCATTTCCAGCTTGCATGCGATAATCTCGTTTGTTAGTCCCAGCTCTTCAACCTTCAAAGTGTCTTCGCTAATAATATCTACGAGATTTCTTTCGTCGTTCCCCAGGAAACCGGGTCCAGTTATCTGTCCGGCTCTCATATTCTCCTGAACCTTAACGAGATCTGGAGTCTGCTTCATAAAGTCACCCCCGTTTCTTATCCGAATTTGTCAAAGAAGATCTTATCTTCAGGAATGTTATGCTTTGTAAGTACGCTTATACAGGCATTTATCATCCCTGGACTACCACACAGATAACCTTCACGTTCCAGGGCTCCTTGCGAACTCAGATAACGATCGACAACATCCGTAATCAAGCCGGTTTCACCCTCCCAGTTGTCCTCTGGTAAAGGTTCGGATAGGGCTGGAATGAAATGAAAATTCGGCATTTCCTTCTCGATGGATTGGAGCATATCGAGATAGAAGAGATCTCTCTTGCTTCTGGCTCCAAAGAAGTAATAGGCATTTCTATCAATGCCTTTCTCCCGCATATCAAGGATAATTGACTTGATCGGCGCCATTCCAGAGCCGCCGGCTATGAAGATGATATCTGCCCCGCTTTCCCTAAGATAGAAGTCTCCGAATGGACCTAAAACCCGCACACTGTCGCCTTCTTTCATAAGTTCGTGAACATACGTTGTGACTATACCGTTAGGAACTAGTCTTATAAGCAGCTCCACCCCGTTCCTGACCGATGGTTGAGACGACATCGAATACGCTCTCATAGTCTCGCCCTTAATATCCCTGTATTGCGGTACTATGAGCTGAACATACTGCCCGGCTCTGAATTTTATCTCATCATCGAATTCAAAGAAGACTTCCTTTATATCGTGCGTAACATCCTTTATAGAAGAGACTTCTGAGATATACTCACGAATGCTGAAGAGCTCCTCCGGTATCTCAATCGATATGTCGCTCTTGACTTTTATCTGACACGACAACCTCACATTGTCTTTCTTCTCCTTTGGAGTCAGATAAGGGAGTTCGGTCGGAAGTATCGGCCCGACATCTGAAGCCACCTTTACCTTGCACAGACCGCAACTTCCTTTTCCACCGCATGCCGAAGGTATAAAAATCTTTTCGTCGGCAAGAGTCGAGAGAAGTGTAGAGCCGCCCTTGACTTCGTAAGTCTTTGAACCGTTGACCGTTATTCTTACCTGGCCATAGTTGTTTACGAGGGCGTCCGCAATTGACAAAACCGCGGCCAGAAACGCGGAGATCCCTCCAACAATGAGTGCCGGTATGAAGATTTGCAATGCCATCACCACCCTACTGAACGGGGACCATTCCCGAAAAGCCCAGGAAGGCCAATGCCATGATTCCGATGATTATCATAGTTATTCCCGGTCCCACCAGCTGAGGCGGAATGTCCTTCTCACGCATTCGCATTCTCATTGCTGCAAGCGCAACTATCGCCAGCCACCAGCCAATACCTGAACCGAATCCAAAAAACAAAGACTGGATGAGACTGTACTCCCTTATTATCATAAAGAGAACTCCGCCCAGGATAGCGCAGTTCACTGTTATGAGAGGAAGAAAGATTCCGAGATTTATGTAGAGCGCCGGTGAAAACCTGTCGATAACCATCTCAAGAAACTGGACGAAGGCAGCTATGACGATTATGAATACTATATAGCGCAGATAAACGAGCTCTAGAGGAACCAGAATATAGT
>LVBU01000287.1 GCA_001603185.1 Thermotogales bacterium Thermo_02
CTGATAAACCATTTTTCTTCCTCCTCGTTGATGTATGTTAAATCATACATAGTGTATAACATATTTTACACAATGTCAAGTATGTTTTACTCCACTTTGGAAATCAATACTCTCCCGATAGCTCGAGATTTTCTCAAATAGAGTCTTGCAGAGGACGAAAGACTATCTTCGTGAAAGGTTTAAGGCAGAAGCAGAGAATTCATCGTGCAAATCACAGCAACCGCAAGAACCGCTTAAAAGCAAATGAAAAAAGGACAGATAGCCCGATACGCAATCAGGCAACCTGCCCCTTCTAATAACTTCTACAGAAAAGCAAACCCTTCTGGGTTTCTGTTGATTACTCTCCTTGAACGGTCGCGATTTTTGACCGGACCGGAATGTTTTGCGAATCCGGCCCCGGCGTTTGACCGCGCAAGTCGAACTCCAGATTCACTTCCGGCCTGAAGATCAACACATGCGTTGATCCCCCGAAGTGGAACA
This sequence comes from Thermotogales bacterium Thermo_02, assembly GCA_001603185.1. Lineage (GTDB taxonomy): Bacteria > Thermotogota > Thermotogae > Petrotogales > Kosmotogaceae > Mesotoga. The sequence continues at coordinate 481 of LVBU01000287.1, forward strand.
TCCCCAGTTGATCGCCCTTTTTCACATGCTGGCCTTCATAGACCGTGATTTCATTTGAAGAGACTTCCGCCATACCGATAAACACAATACACATCAGCCCGATAGCCGGGTTATCCGCCTCAATGAAGATAAGCCCTCTTGAAGCCACCTGCGCGATATATGCCTGAGATTCGTTGGGGCTGGCCGGGTCGAACCCCGCCGATAACGCCTGAGCATAGTAAGAACCGTCAATCAGGCGCGTCTTGACAATCCGTCCGCTTACCGGGCTGTGCCACCGATGATAGCTCAAAGCGCTCAGAAAAGCCTGGTAGATTGTTCCGCCTTCAAACAGAGGCCCCATTGGATCTCCGCCCAGCATATGGGAGAGAGAATAGGGCTGCTCTTTGATCCAGAAGCGGTCCTGAAGCTGAACGTCCGTCGCAATCCTGAATGGAGCGGATTCGCAGGCGTTGGCGATTATCGAATCGTCGTCGGGGCTTTCCACAGGGCGCCTGCCTTCTCGATACTGCCGTGTGAAAAAGTCGTCCCAGGAAGCGAAGCCATAATATGGAAGGTCTGGATCGCACTGGAAGTCCTCTACAAAATCTGGCATGGCTTCAAGCGCGTCCCGTCCAAACCAGCCCTTTTCCGGGTCCTCGCTCAGCACATAGCGCGAATCAGGAGAGCCCAGAAACACCGCCCATTGATTGAGGATCTTCTTCAGCTGTTGATTGACTTTCTCGTTCAAGAAGGCGATAGTCCCTGCGGGTGTCCCCATCGCCCAGTTGATCACCGCATTGATAGGAAATCCAACCAGTCCGGTTTTGTTGAATTCCGGAGCCTGAGTCAAAACCTCGTTCATTACGTGCAGCATTTCCCTGTAGTCTCTAATCTGGGGATTTCCTGAGGGGTCCAGTACAAATTCCGGAGTCGAAGGAATCTGTTCGAACATCTCGGTAAAAAGCATGAAAAGGACAGGATCCTCTTCGATAATCTCTTGAAACTCCTGAATAACCGGGTGCAGAGTACCTGCAGAAAAGGCCAGCGATGCCAGAACCAGAAACGCAAACACAATCATAAACGGTCTTCTAATTGCCGTCATACCAAACTCCCCCTTTTCCATTGAACAGCTAAGAACCCTTCGGCCAGGCTCTCCCCAAGTTCGACGCTCACATTATCGAACGGGAACCCTGTCAAAAATCGCCTTCGGTATTCTTCAGGCGTTCGTCAGGGTCGTCGAAGCTGACTTTCCTGAAGTCGAACTCTTCGGGATCGTACTCCTCTCCAAGCCAATCGAGAAAGTCTTCGCGGTCCGGGTGTTTCTTGTCTTTCATAGCCTTAACGAGTTCGTCGTAACCCATGACGCCTCCGACATCTTCCGGCGGACAGGCGCGCTCTCCCCCGATACATGTCGGATACTTGATACTCGGGTCTCTTGGAAGAATCTCTTCCAGAAGAACATCGTGGATCCAGTTATCGCCAAAATCGTATGTATATACGGCCTTTCGATTATCGACAGAGAAAAAGTCCGAGAGCCTCTGCTTTCTGCAATCGAGAATCTCCTCATAGTCAGCGTCCGGCAGTCCTATCGAGACGGGATCTCTGGTGGATGGATCCAGCACCTCGAACTCGTGGAGATGGTAATCAAGCCAGCCCATCGAGTCCTGAATCGCGACATGGAGATCCCAGAAAGTGTAGCTGTCCGGGACCTGTATTCGTCTCCAGATAACCGGTGTAGTGTCCAGCAGCATTATCTTGAACTGATAGACCTGTTTGTAGTCTCTCTTCATATCTTCCCTCCTCGAGTTATCAGCACTGACCTATTATAGAACTTTGACCTTGCATGGATGCACACTTCCCGAGAGAACATCTACACGAACCTAAAGCCGAAGGCGCCAGTTCCTCTCCCTGGGCTGAGCTTGACGCTTTTGATCTGAATCCCCGCTCGAGCGGGGGGGACCGCTTGCGGTGGGGCGTGTGCTCTTGAGATCGGTGGAGGGTGGAGCGTGGAGGGTTATGAGAAAGAGCTAACGAATATCATCCCGTAATGCTCCCGTCCTGTCATCCCGTAATGCTCCTATACTGTCATCCCGGACCCCGATCCGGGATCCACTCCTCAGAGCAAAATTAGATTCTGAGTCGAGCTCAGAATGACGGATTAAGGCGCTCTCGTTCCGGCAGACGGAGAACGTCTCTTTTTGTTCTTTCCAGACCCCAAACCCCAGACCCGTTCTCGTCTCGCCCTCTCTCTTAATCTCGTACTCTCGATGTTCTTCTGACCAAGAACCTGGACGCAACGCGCTGGAACGAACAACCGTTCTCCCTCTTTTGATCTTAGATCCCCTCTGCGAGAGGGGTGGCGGCATGCTCCTGCCGACGGGGTGTGTTGCTCTTGAGATCGGTGGAGAGTTATGAGAAAGAGCTAACGAATATCATCCCGTAATGCCCCCATCCTGTCATCCCGGGCTCCGGCCCTTTCTGAGGAGAAAAGAGCGAGATCCTGGCTAAGAAATCGCCAGGATGACACGAGAGGGTTGTCATCCCGTAATGCTCACATCCTGTCATCCCGTAATGCTCCTATACGGGATCTCGTTCTTACCAGACCCCAGACCCCAAAACCTAGACACGTCGTCGTCTCGCCCTCTCTCTTAATCTAGTGTTTTCGCTCTTCAAACCTCTCGCCTCTGACCTCTGACCTCAGGTTCTCCACGACGATGGACGGCTCCTGACGTTCTTCCAAGCGTTCTTCAGCCGCGAAGCGGAACTGGCATCGCGAAGCGATACTGGCCTGCGCAAGCAGACTGGCGAAGGCGAAGCCTTTACTGGTGGCGGGATGTTCCTCCCGCCAAAAATGGAGTCTGTCCCTTTTTTCGCGAGCTTGATCCATTACCATTCCCGCCTCATAACTCTGTCCAAAACCTGAGCCATCTGATCCGGCGCATTATCATAACAGCCCTCCGAGATCTTCTCGAAGTTCGCGGGTTTCATTATCCAGTCGAAAGTCGCCCTCCAGTCTGTCTTCCTTCCAGAGAGAAAGTCGGAGTCTTCGATCTTGTGAAAGAAGCCGTACCAGAAGTCCATCGAAGGGTTCTTCTTCCATCTAGATTTGACGGTCCGTTTTCTCTTCTCCGTCCATGCCTTTGCCTCTTTCGGTGCGGGAAGAGAAGGACAACATTCGACAAAGGCCAGCCTTATGTTCTCGAAGGGAGTATGAGACGGACTGAAAAGCTGCGAATCGTTTGGAGGAATGTAAGTCGCTTCATCTTCCGGAGGAGAATCGAAAAGCATTTCATTCATGCTCTTGCCTGAGAGTAGTCCGTCGAAGAACTCATCGATCGAATTTGAAGGCTTTGCTTTCGAAGGAGAAGGCTCGACAGTTGAACCGCTTTTCTGACTCTCTTCTGCCTTCCCTTCAGAGGAAACTTCTCTCTCGTTTTTGAGAGATTGAGCAAAATCCACGGATTCAGAGCTCGCATCCGTCAGTTTCACTGACGAATTACCGATAGGTAATTCTCTATTTACTTGTTTAGTTTTGTTTAGTTTAGTTTTGTTTATTATAATC
>LVBU01000017.1 GCA_001603185.1 Thermotogales bacterium Thermo_02
TCATTCACATTTATTTTGGAGCCCGAATATCGTACTCCAGTATATTGTTTATTTTTTGTATGGTTATCATTATCCCAGTTCTTCAATCTATATCCAGGAGGTAAAACATGAAAAAACTCTGTCTTTTGCTGGTTCTAGTGGGTCTAGTTAGTTCATCTATGGTATTCGCTTTGGTTAGTGGCGATCCACCAGTTCCAGGTCAACTACCCTTTTTGCTGACCAATGCGGGTCAGGGGCCCGGTGGCAAGATGGCAAGACTTCTGATCTGGCAGTCGAAAGCAATTCTGGAGACTGATTTCGACTACAACTCCGAACCTCTGAGAGACAATCCTAACGATCTCGTTGCACGTGACTACAAAATGCTCTTCGTAATTATCGGCTCTTCAGCAAAGGGTTTGGGAGCTTCGGGAATAACCATCGAAGAAGAGATCGCAAGATTGAACAAGATGATCGTGGAAGCAAAGAAGCTCGAACTATTCATTATCGCTGCTCATATTGAAGGTAAGGATAGGAGAGGTAATCCCGGAAGCGCCGACGAGCAGTCTATCGATGCTATCGCTCCGTTTGCCGACTACCTTATAGTAATGAAGGAAGGAAACCTCGACGGAAAGTTCACCAAGATTGCCAAGGAGAAGAACATTCCCCTGACTATCATCGATAACACTATCGATTTCATGCAGGTCATCAAACTGATGTTCCCGAAAGAATAGTCGGCAAGACTATGAATGTGTTATCGGGGGGAATCTAGATGTATCTTCAAACAACAATTATAGCAATAGTTATGGTAGTGACGTTCGCTCTGGCCAGCTGGAAGCTTAAGTCTCCTGAAATATCGATGGTCATCACCGCTATCGTTGGTGCTCTTGTCGGTGGATTCGGCTTTCCATCCAGACTACTGGTCGAAGGGATGTTCACCTACTTCGACGTTGGATTGATCTTCCTCACTGCATCTGTCTTCATTAACATATACTCGGAGACAGGCGCCATGAACGCTCTGGTAAGATGGATGGTGAAGCAGTTCTACGACCAGAAGTGGCTTATGCTAATTCTACTGGGAATACTACTTATTATTCCCGGAGCATTGACAGGAGCCGGTAGCGTTTCGATCTTTGTGGTCGGTGGTCTGGTCGCATCGGTAATGAATTACATGGGCTTTTCCAAGAGAAGGGTAGCCGCGTTCATCTATCTCTTCGCCATGCTGGCAGCCGTGGCCCCTCCAATTAACCTCTGGGCAATGCTGATGGCTGCACAGGCCAACATGCCTTATGTCGGGTTCAATGTAGTCTTGATAGTTCCAATAATAGTTATCTCGATCTTTACGATACTTTATACCGGCTTCAGCAAGACACCTGAGAGGAAACCCAAAGAGCAGATTCTTTCCGAGTTGCCTCAGCCACCGGAAGGAATGAACTGGTTCAAAATCCTCGTGCCGTTCGTCGTTCTGCTCGTCATAATACTCCTTTCCCAGTATGCGTCCTTCTACATTCCGGTTCTTGGTCTACCTCTCACATTCCTCATATGTGGATTTGTTGCAATCATTATGGACAGGGACCGCTGGAAGATTCGTCGCTGGTATAACGTGCTGGTCAAGACGGTAGATCAGGTATTCCCGCTGCTGGGTACGGTAATAAGTGTTGGAGTTCTAGTGAATATTATGACTGCGACAGGCGTTAAGGGACTGCTGGCAATAACGTTCATCACTCTTCCGCTGGCATTCATCTACATAACCGCTCTTGTTTTTGCGCCTTTTGCTCAGGGCTCGTTGAGTTACGGGAGCGCCATTATCCTGGGAACCCCAATAATATTCCTTTTCAACTCGATGGGATTGAACGTTACCGTTACAGCGGCGGCTCTCAGTTTCCTGTTCCCTCTGGGAGATTGCTTACCGCCATCTAGAATCGTTGGTCGTCTAACTGTAGAAACAGTTGGATATGAAGGTAGCTACATGTCTTTCCTCAAAGCCATTGCCATTCCGTGGCTGTTTATGGGCGCTGTAGGTCTTCTGATGCTGTTGTTCCCGAACCAGCTCAGGTTCCTGGTTGTATATTGATGGAGGTGAGGTGAGACGATGTTAATCTTTCTCGATACAGTGATTCATTATTTCTATTACGTCATGACGGCTGTGTTCGCGCTTCTCCTTTTGAGGAACCTCTTTAAGAGAGAGAGACGCAAGGGTCTTGTGTACGATATTGTCTATTCTTATGTCATTATGACATTCATCCTCAGAGTAATCGGGATCAAGTGAGGAGTGAACGTGATGAAAAACGCAGTATACTTAAAGATACTCTTTCTGGTCCTTTCGGGAATCCTGGGAATTCTTGGAGGCATTGAGTTCTACGAACTTCGCCACTATCAGGAGACAGTCGTAGTTTCCGAGGACTTCACCGAAAGGATAATGCTCAGCACGTATTTGCCGAACCTTGAAGGTACGTGGGGAGATACGCCGGTTTACGTATTCGATTCCGGCAAACCCGGCGGGTCGATGCTAATATGTGGAGGAACGCATCCCTACGAACCTATAACTACACTGGCGGCTTACGTGATAATGGAAAACATAAAGGTTGAAACGGGAAAGGTCTACATAATACCCGTTTCAAATAGAAGTGCGGCCACGCTTGGAATGAGAGGTAATGGCTATCCGAAGTACTACTCTGTCGAGACTGCGTGGGGCAAGCAGACATACAGAATCGGTGATAGAGAAACAAATCCGCTTGATCAGTGGCCCGATCCCTATACCTATGTTCATTATCCTTCCGGTCAGAACCTCGCCTACCAGGACATCCGAAATCTCAACAGAACCTATCCCGGACGGCCCGACGGAACTCTTACCGAGAGAATCTCCTATGCGATCATGGAGTTGATAAGAACTGAGGATATCGATATCTTCTTTGACTTCCATGAAGCATCGCTGATGTATCCCGTCGTAAGTACCTATGTCGCTCACGATCGCGCGATGGATATAGGGATGATGGCTGCTATGATGTTAAGCGCGACACAGTTCCCGATGAAGATCGAGGCCTCCCCGAAGAATCTCAGAGGTCTTACACACAGAGAAGTCGGAGACTTCAGTAATACTCTAGCTCTACTAATGGAAACGCCCCAACCATTCATCGATAGAGTTGCTGGAAGAATGACCGAAGCCTTGATGGTTGACGGTATCGATGAGTTCGTTCAAACGGCAGCCGAGAAGGGTTTGGTTTACTGTGACTACGATATTCATGAGGGTTTTACTGACGCACTCGGTAACGTCATAATCGGTGCTCCTCTGGATTACAGGGTTGGAAGGCACCTTTCCGGAACGCTTGAAGCTCTGAACTGGATGGGAATGTTCTTCCCGGAGAAGGCAATGTCTGTAAGCTTCCCCGGCTATCCGGAGATAATGGAAAATGGAACGGGTTATTACCTTCACGATCCTAGCAAGGCCGATAAATCCAGGGTGTTTCAGAACTAATGAGATTCACTCAGGAAGTACCACGCACAAAAAACCAAAAAAAGAAGTAGGGGGTAAGGCATGAGATTGAAACTGAGAGTGTTCCTCTTGGCAGCTGTTTTTCTGTTCCTCTTGAGCTCGACGGCATTCACATGCACGATATTTGCCGTTGGCAAAGACGCTATGGCAGATGGTTCAACTGTCATCACACACAACGATGATTCCAGCGTTGCGGACTTCAGACTCTGGATCATCCCGGCAATGGACTGGCCAGAAGGTTCGATGAGAGACATTGTTCTTAACTCTCACAACTACATTGACTACGGTAACTATCCTTATGTCGATGTCGGATCTAAGGGTGTAGTAGTCGGCCAGATACCGCAGGTTCCTCATACCTACCAGTACTTCCACTCCAGGTACTCCTTCATTAACGAGATGGGAGTTGCAATGGGAGAGACTACGTGCGGACAGGGCAACACCGCAACAGAGCTCGGAAGAGAGATCAGACAGGTTCTGCGTACAGACAGCTGGGGAATAATCGACTGCTGGACTGCTCAGGACATAGCCCTTGAAAGAGCGACAACGGCCAGAGAAGCCGTCAAAATTATGGGCGATCTGATCGAAGAGTACGGCTGGTACGGCTCGGGCGAGTGTATCAACATCACTGACGGAGACGAAGTATGGGTGGCCGAGTTCTACGGTAACGACATTTGGGTTGCCGTTAGGGTCCCCGACGACATGGTCTTCGTGGGTGCCAACACCATGAGAATCAGAGATGTTGAATGGGACAATCCGGACTACGCGATGTACTCGCCAAACATAATCTCGTTTGCAGTCGAGCGCGGCTGGTACGACCCCGACTCCGGCGAACCATTCAGACCTGCCGATGTCTATGCGCCACGTACGGGTATGAACATCCGTGAATGGAGAGCCTCCAACCTCCTGGCGCCGTCACAGAACTTCGAGTACGGCCAGATCCACTATCCGCAGTTCATAAAGCCCGACAAGAAACTCACGGTCTGGGACATCTTCACATTCTCCGGCGACTGGTACGAAGGCACCGAATTCGACCTTACAAAGGGCTTTGGAGCCGGACCATTCGGCGACCCGTTTGCGAGTTATGTGACCGGTGGCAGAATGAGACCGATCGGAATACCCCTGACCTGCTATCTCCAGATCAGCCAGATCAAGGGTTGGCTTCCGCCAGAGATAAAGGCTCTCGTATGGTTCGGTTACGGAGCGGTCGGAACTGCTTACCACACTCCTCTCTGGCCATCGATGGCCGAGCTTCCGGAATTCTATCGCACTGGATCGAGATACGAAGAGTTCAGAAGAGATTCCGGCTGGTGGACGGCAACTTATGTGCAGGAAATGTCGAGACTGAGATTTAAAGATGCGATAGTCGACATACGCAACTTCAGAGATCCGAAGATGCAGATTATGTACGACACCGTTCCAAAACTACAGGAGCTAGCTGCTGAGCTTTACGAAGTTGATAAGGAAGCTGCAATTGCCATTCTAAGTGATTACGCATATAACACAGCCGTTGCGTGGCAGGCAGACTGGCTAAAGCTTGGCGACCGTCTCCTCGGTCACTACGCAGCCGACAGGGTAAATTTTGGCGGCACGAATTATCCGAAGGAATGGGTTGACGCTCTTAATTCACTGAAGTAACTTAACTAGATGCAGGGCCGAAGGGCCCTGCATTTTATATATGAGGAGGTGATTGGACCGAAAGAAAAGGTATTCGAGAGTTAACCGGTAAGAGCTATACTATACTATTCAGATGGGGTGATTAGTTTTTATGAAGAAAGCATTGATAGTTCTAGTTGTGATGCTTATCAGTTTCGGAGCGGCCGCAATTGCCTGTACTATTCTCGGTGTAGGCAAGGATGCGATGGTAAACGGTTCAACGATTATCACACATAACGACGACTCTACGGTTGCAGACTTCAGGCTCTGGATAATTCCTGCCATGGACTGGCCGGAAGGCTCTATGAGGGACATCGTTCTCAACTCTCACAACTACATTGACTACGGTAACTACCCGAATGTAGACATCGGTACTAAGGGTACATTGATTGGTCAGATCCCTCAGGTTCCACACACATACGCTTACTTCCATTCGAGATACTCATTCATGAATGAGAAGGGAGTCGCAATAAGCGAATCGACCTTCGGTATCGATACGAGCACAGATTATGGTAAGGAAGTAAGAAAGGTACTTTACACGGACAGCCCTGGAATCATCGACTGCTGGACGGCGCAGGATATCGCCCTCGAGAGAGCCGCAACAGCTAGAGAGGCTGTCAGAATAATGGGCGATATGGTCGAGCTTTACGGTTGGAGCACAGTCGGTGGCGGCGGCGAGTCCATGACCGTTGCCGATGGTGACGACTGCTGGTATGTTGAGTTCTTTGGAAGAGACCTCTGGGCAGCTGTCAGGATACCGGACGATCATTATACGGTTGCAGCTAACAGGGCAAGGATAATGGAGATCGACATCAATGACACGGAAAACGTCATGGCCTCTCCGAACATCTTCTCCTTTGCTATCGAGCAGGGCTGGTACGACCCGGCTTCCGGTAAGCCTTTCAACCTGGCCGAAGTCTATGCTCCTAATGATAATCTCTACGCTACCAGAAGAGAGTGGAGAGCGCTCGATCTCGTTGCTCCGTCTCTTGGTCTCAGCCCGCACGACTTGAGATTCCCGCTTTCGGTCAAGCCCGAAAGACTACTCACCGTTCACGACATCTTCGTGATTAAGGGCGACTACTATCAGGGTACCGATTACGATCTAACCGTTGGACCGGCCGCAGGACCCTGGGGCAATCCAATAAGGTATGCTAACACAAGCAGAACCGGAACATGGGAGAGAAGTATCAACATGCACAGAACCTGTTACGTACACATAGGCGAGACGAATTCCGCATATGCCGATCCATTCAAGGGTATAGCATGGTACGGCTACGGCGCTCCCGATACTGCCTATATGGTCCCTCTTTGGCCGATTATGAGAGATCTTCCGAAGTTCTATGAAACCGGCAGCAGATACGAAGAATTCAGAAGAGACTCCGGCTGGTGGGTAAGCTCTTATGTTCAGCAGATGGCAGAACTCCACTACTATCTGGCTATCCAGGACATTAGAAACTACAGAGATCCGAAACTTGAAGTCCTCTACAAGGTAACTCCACAGGTTCAGGCAATCGCAACCGAGATGTACGCGACTGATCCTGAAGCGGCTATCGACTTCGTTTCTAACTATGCATACATGAACGCCGTTGCATGGTTCGAAGAGTGGAAGCTCCTTGGCGACAGGCTCCTCGGCCAGTACGCTCTGGGTTATGTGAACTTCAGAACGACACCGTTCCCCGACTGGTGGAACGAATTCATAGGTTACGGATTCCCCGAAAGATAAGCATTACTTTCTCTGATAAAGGGCGGTCAAAGAGACCGCCCTTTTTGCATTTAGAAGACTACTACCGACAGCATCAGTTATAAGGAAATTCGGAAAGAGAAACAGTAGAAAACTGGCCGAAGTTGTGATAACATCAGTCAGTATAGAAGCAAACCCTGAAAGGAGTGGCAGAAGTGCAGAATATAGAGAAACTCTTTGATCTATTTGAAGAACTATTCGATGAACTTGAGAATGTCGATATGCAGGAGCTTTTTGAATCTCTACCGGACATGGAACAGGACGAAGTGGTCGAACTCAGGGCAAACATCGAAGACTGGATTGACGGACTGGACGAGATTGTTTCAAGGCTACCTGAACTGCAATCTTCTGTTGCGGAACTGAAGGCAGATTTGGAGAGACTTAACGACTCTGCGGTTGAACTCGAAGAAGACTTCGAAGAGGACTGATAAAACGCCAACGCGCCGAGTGGATAAGAGGTGAGGGGTGAGAGGCTGGAGGTAAGAAAACCGAAAGAGCTCAAGAGTAGCCAATCTGCTTGCGCAGGCCAGTCGCCTTCGGCGGCCAGTACGACTACGTCGCGCCAGTTTTGCTCCGCGGGCGGTAAGAACCGCGGTAGGTTGTGCGTTGTGGGTTGCTGGTAAGAGCCGAGAAAGAGCATTCTCGAGAGTCCTCTTGAGAACCGTGGAGAGTGGAGCATGGAGAGTTATGAGAAAGATCGAGACGCTCGCTGCGCTCACGAGAGAAAAGTAGCTCTCTCCTCTTCTCGTGCTCTCTCTGCTCCTTAACCAAGAACGTGGACGCGAAGCGTCGGAACGAAGAACCGCTCTTAACGCTCTTCTAACCGTCGAGTGGCCCGGGGGGATTTCACCCCCAGGCTCTCCCAGAACCGGACATGAACCTCTCGATTCATCCGGCTCCTATTATCCAGCCGCGTAGTATATCTCCTTGGTCCATTGAACAAAGAGCTCGGGTTGTCTTTGAGCAAGTCTCTTCAACCATTCTCTCGCTCGTACAAGGCCTTTACGTTTCTTGTACTTGTTTCTAACCCATTGAACAAGAGCTCTGTTCAGATGGTACAGCACTGTGTACGTCTCAGATATGTGAAAGCGTCCATAGTAGTTAATCCACCCTCTTATTATTGGGTCGATTACTCTGGAGAGTTCTTCAATGCTCAAGTATGACTTGGTTTGTAGTCTCATTCTCCGGATTCTCTGTTTCATACTCTTCTTTGCCTGTTCACTTACTGCAGGGTTGAAGCCGTAGAAGATTCTGCCCATCTTGTCTGCACATCTGCGGACTCTGAAGGTGTATCCTAGAAAGTCAAAGCTTGTATTTGGATACTCTCCCTTTCTCTTCCCGTCTTTGCAATAGACAATACGGGTTTTCTCTGGATGAAGCTCTAGTTTCCATTCTTCCATTCTTGTCTTGAGGCTCTCAAGAATAAGCTTCGCTTCTTCCAGAGTTTCGCAGTGTATGACTGCATCGTCTGCATATCTGGCAAAGGGTATAGCCGGATGATCACTCTCCATCCACTTATCGAAGGCATAATGCATGAAGAGGTTAGCCAGTACAGGGCTTATTACTCCTCCCTGTGGCGTTCCCTTGCTTCTCTCTTCGATTCTTCCACTTTGAGTTTGAAAGGGTGCTTTAAGCCATCTCTCTATGTAGAGGAGTAGCCATGGAATGTCCACATGTTTCCTGACTGTTTCCATTAGTAGTTCATGGTCTATGTTGTCAAACAGCCCTTTAATGTCAACTTCCAGTACCCAATCATATTTCCAGCATCTCTCTCTGGTTACTTCGAGTGCACCTATCGCTGACTTTCTCTCTCTGTATCCATAAGAGTCCCTGTGGAAGAGTGGCTCCACTATGGGGTTGAGATAGATTTTAGCTACCATCTGGGCTACTCTGTCCCCTACTGTGGGGATTCCCAGTACTCTCTTTCCTCCACTCTTCTTTTCTATCTCTATCGCTTTGACTGGAGGTGGAAAGTAACTGCCCGAGGTCATTCGATTCCAAATCTTGTAGAGATTGTTTTTCAGATCGGCTTCGAACTCTTTCAGACTTATGTCATCTATCCCTTCTGACCCTTTGTTCTCTTTCACTTTCTTGAATGCTTGCAGTACTGTTTTCTTTGGGATTTCATACGACCTCATCTTGTTTGTCTGCTCCTTCCTCTCTTTCAGTTCCTCCCTTTCGGTTGACCTCCAGAACTGGTTGACTGACTTACAAAATTGAATAACACAGTCCCTTCGCTCCACTCCCATTACAGGAGTTTCAGCACTACTACGAACTGTTCCGCCCCTGTACCTGGCTTCGGTACTTTCGCCCTCGTGGGTCTTCCACTTGTGACTTTTCCCTTAACATCCAGATCCAGGTTCCCAAGTTCCTAATCAAAGCCTGTACCAGGTTCACGCCACCTGTATGCCGGTCACCGTCTGGACAGTAAGCAGGTTTCCTCCAAGCTTATCCCGGGACAGCAAGACCCCCCGGTTTTGATGACATTGGGTTCTTTCGACACGTTTACGGTGGTTCACTTGTATTCGTCTCCTCTGGTACTCACCTGACGAGGCTCTTCACCTCGCCTTACTCCGTAACGCTCACTACCATGGCTCTTTACCACAGCAGCTTACGGCGGTTTGAAGACTCCACCTGCATGGCGTCTTCGAGGGGCCCTCCCTCATCTTTGATTAAGCATGGCTCGAAAGTCTCTTTCCTCGCCTTCTTGGCACACTCTTGCCTCTCACCTCTGACCTCAGGTCTTTTCCAAGGACGGGTCCATGATCCTGGACGAAGGACGAAGGACGGCTTTTCAGCTTTTCATGCTCTTCTCGGAGGACGGTTGACGGCGAACGTCTCTCCTCGCTCTTCCGCTCCTCACGGTGATTATCTATCTGTCTTCAAGTGCAAACCTTGCTCTCAGCAAATCTCTAGTTTCACTGTCAAAATGCCGTCCCCAGACTACTCTGGGTGTTTCGCCGCTTATTACTTCAATAAGGGGCTTTCCGTCAGCAGTGATTTTCGGTGCGACAACGAAGATGCTCCAGAAGGTCAGTCCGAGTTCTTCTAGTTTATACTCTCTTTCCGGTTCGCTTGACAGTACTCTGCAGACAGTAGCGAGGGTCTTACCGGAAAGAGCTTCTATCTTGCTTTCAAGCTCTCTGAATACCGATGTTTCCGCGTCAGTCGATTCTTCCTCGGGCTTTGAAGTGGCTTCGGCTTCGGATCGCGTAATCTCAGGAAAACCGTAATTGAGGCTTACTCTGCTGTGTCTTTTGATTGCCCACTCGAGCTCATAGTGGAGCTTCTTTATCTTTTCGAGTAGTTCGGGTGCTATTGACTCTTCTTCCTGCTCTTCCATGATCTCATTTTCCCTTTCCAACTCTCTATTGAACTCTTTGTCGATCGAGTTTATGCTTTCAACTATAGCCTCTTGCACCGTTCTTGAAGTATTGTTGATTACTCTCGCGGATTCTTCACAAGAAGCCTTATGTTTCTGTATGGCCTTCAAAGGAGCCGGTAATCCGTTTTGTGGATACTCCTTCCAACTGGTGAGAACTTGTGCCTCCTTGAGGAAGTCTGCGAAAAGCCGTGCGTTCTCTTCTTTTGCAAAGACAAGCTTTATAAGGGGTACTCCAAATCCCTTTGATGAGACAGTGACCACATAGTATATGAAACACTCGATTCTCTCGTTGTTTTTGATTTCTTTGTCGGGTCCGCCCCCCGGAAGTAGATGCTTCCAGGTGTATCCGGCGAATCTCGCGTCTTTGCTATCCAGAAAGGCCTCTCTCGAGAGCTTTGTCTCTCTAATCTCACAGCTAACGTTTTCATAGGGGAAGTCTCTGGAGGTTCTTCTCAGTCCCTTGTTTGTGAAAATCAGTTCGTCAACGGAACAGAGAGCATAGATGCCGTCAGGTTCGCAATCCCGCCTGATTTTGAACTCGCTTCTTCTGGCCGAGTAGCGAACGGTCTCCCCCGCATGGGAAAGGGGATCCTTTATTTGCCTCTCCTCTATGATTGTCCAGCAAGCCAATCCGGCAATAGATTTCTGAAACCCGGGTAGAACTACGCTGCTGATTCTTTCGAAATACCATGTTCGTGACTGTTCCCAGAAAATCTGTGAAAGCCCATAATTGGTACGGGCGGTCTTAATTCCCTCCAGCCACTGACCCAGAGCGGGAACTCTCTTATAGCCTTTCTCAAGGAAGGATAAGTATAGACTATCGGGAATAGTCAGCCAGGGCATATAGATACGTGAATACTTCTGCAGCTCTCTGATCATAGTTTCCAGCCTGGACAGGAGTATTGCGAGATTGCCCTCCGTGTAGCCACCGACTCCACTCGAAAGCTGGTTCTCTACGAAAGCGAAAGTGCCCTCTGGTTCAGGTTGGTGACTGTTAAGAAACTCGATGAGATCCTCTTCGAGTACGGGGAGGATTGGAGACTCCAGCTTGAAGACTTCGGTGACGGCCCTCGAAAGAGCCGGGGCCACACCATACTGGTCAACTCTCCTCCTTACTTTTTCGCATAGGATCTTCAATTCTCTCAGTCCTTCCAGAAAACCTGCAGACTCCTTTGCAAGCGATTGTGCAAAATGCTCAACAGCTCGTTCAAGCATGTGTGGCGCTTCTTTGAAAAGGCTGAAAAGCTCTAGAAGTCCCTCATCGATAGACTTTCTGGTAACGGTTGCCTGAAAGACTGGATCGGAAAGGTCGGCGAGTTTCTCCGATACTGCCGACGATACAGTCCCGTCTTCTTCTCTGAATAGAAAAACGTACTTGGTTTCAAAGAGCTTTTTCAGAAAAGATATCAGTACAGGGGGCTTTTGAGTAATAACAGCCGCAGTTTGCACTTCAAAAACCGGCTGCCAGTTCTTGTTCTCAAAGCTTTCGTTTGCTTTCTGAATAACATCCTCAGCCGCGAGAAAACCTTTAGTGTGTTGATCTGTATTCGCCAAAGCAACTCCCTCACTTCTAATCGGTTCAGAAAGATTATACTACAC
>LVBU01000288.1 GCA_001603185.1 Thermotogales bacterium Thermo_02
CAGGGACCGAACCAAAACTGAAGATATATATATACTCAAGGGGAAGCGAGGCAGAAAAGACAGAAAATAAAGTAAGCACTTTTGAGAGAGAGATTCTCAGCATAGTTAATTCAATCGAATAGTGTTTTTTGACCTTGTACAGTATCAATACTTTCAGTAGCAAATAGGGGGGTTGTCCATGAAGAGTATTTCAAAGAACTTCATATTTGGTTGCCTCGCGATCTGGACCGTTGCCTACATTGCCGGTATACTCATATCCAGTACTCTAGACTCTCAGTTCGGCGGATATTTCGGTGTTTCAACTGCGCGGAGTCTCGTGTGGATCCTTTTACTCGTCACTCAGTTCTTCTTTGTCAGAAATCTCAAAAAGACGCAATCTGAAAGATTCTATCTCGTCTCACTTTATATAGCTTTCGCAGTATGGATACTTTTCGCGGCAGTGGGCACGCGGTCCATACCTCTCATAGTCTCGATTCCTCTGGTCTTCCTTTCATGGCAATTTTACAGAGAGTCCGACCCAACCTCTGGAAAAGTCTTCAAACAGGTCAAGAATATGCTGACCCCAGGTCTTTTATTCTCCTGGAGTCTTGTGGCTCTTCTGGCAAGCCTCTCATCTTTTTGGTACTCGGACACTGTAACGGTAATCCTTCTCTTTTCCATGGTCTTTGTTGCCGCAGTTCTCGCTCACTTAAAAGCCGACGCCGTGACAAGTTTAGTCTTTTCTTATGCTTCGTTTATGGTTGGGATTAACAACACCGGCACTTCCTATTCAGTTGCAACAGCAGGTTTTTCGATTGGCACCATTTTGCTAATCAATTGCCTTTTCGCTCTGCTAATAAGCACCGAGGATCCGTCGAAAAGAGTCTTCGCACAGGTTAACCCTCCAAAACAGGAAGAGGTTGACTTAAAGATAAAGCTCGAGAAGAAAACTACTAGAAAGAGAGGTAACCTCTGAGAACGGTCACGGCCTTTCCGATTATGCAGACTCTGTCATTTTCGAGTATTCTGAGATTTATTTCTCCCCCTCTTCTTGAAGCTTGATAGGCTTTTAGTGAGTTCTTACCAAGTTTTCGAGACCAATAAGGCCCAAGTATGGTGTGCGCTGAGCCGGTCACAGGGTCTTCATTTATCCCCACCCACGGAGCGAAATATCTGGACATGAAATCGTAATCATGAGATCCTTTCCTGGTAACAATCAGACCCTTGACCTCAAGACCGAAGTCTAGTCTCTTAAGTGAAGAAAAATCAGGAGAAATATCCTCAAGATTCTCTCCGTGAGCCAGCTCGAACAGTATCTTTTTGGATAAAGGGGCATAATATGAACTTCCATCGCAACCAATCGCGCGTTTTACAATCAAATCATTGTCAAACTTACTCAGATTCTCGGCAGGGAAGTTCATCTCAATTCTTTCACCGTCCCTTGAGACGTTGAGACGTCCACTCAGAGTGTTATAGATGATCTCTCCTGACATTCCAAGTTCTGTGTATTGTATCCAGGCAGTTGCAAGTGTTGCGTGGCCACATAATCTTACCTCGGTCTCGGGTGTAAACCATCTCAATCTAGATTCACCTTCGGTCGCTCCCGGAATCAAGAAAGCGGTTTCAGAGAGGTTCATTTCTCTAGATATCTCCAGATACAGTCTTTCATCGAGCTCTCTCTCCAACAAACATACAGCGGCGGGATTGCCGCGAAATGCTTCCCCGGTAAATGAGTCAACCTGGAATATTTTCGTCATCCACATACACCTCCATCTCAACTATAAGCAATCTTCCGAAGATTTTCTACTCCAATGCATTTCTCTGGTACTGATCCAGTTTGATGTTTTTTCCTTATGCGTGCTGAAAAGTATGAGGATTGGTGGTACAATCTTATTGATACAAATTCTCAATAAGGATAAGGATAATGCTTATGGTAGTTCCTTTGTCAAGAATGTGTGAAGGAGAAAGGGGAACGATTAGAAGTCTCGAACTTCCCGGAGATATATCTGAGAGATTGTGCGGAATGGGTTTCGTCAACGGAGAGGAAGTACAGCTTCTAAAGGTAGCTCCTTTCGGAGATCCTAAGGTTTTCAGGGTTAAGGGAACCAACATAACTCTCCGCAATGATATTGCAATGTGGATCCTTGTTGAGACTTCATCAACGTCTCTTTCCAGTGCCAGAGAAGGAAGTTACACAGTCAGTGCTATAAATGGCGGCTGGGGGTTTAGAGAGAGATTGAAGCAAGCTGGTATCGAAGAAGGCATTTCTATAAGAGTGAAAGAAAATACCGGTAGAAGAGTTCAGTTGGAAGTCCGTGGCAGAATTCTTTACTTGCCACGAGGGCAAGCAATGAGAGTCATAATTAAGGAGAGATAGAGAATACAAAAAAACGCTGACGATAGAGCCTCTTCAAAAAAAACAACAGTTGCACTTCTTGGAAATCCAAACGTAGGTAAGACTAGCATCTTCAATTGCTTGACCGGGTCAAGGCAGGTAGTTGCAAACTGGCCGGGCGTCACAGTAGAGAAGCGAGTCGGGACTATGAAAAGCGATAACATTGTCTTAGACATAGTTGATCTTCCCGGCACTTATACTATTGGCTCAAGAAGTCTTGATGAGAAGATTGCCAGGGATTACCTTCTGTACGACCACCCGGACATAGTAGTCGTAGTTGCCGATGCAGTCAATCTCGAAAGAAGTCTTTATCTTCTTTTTCAGGTTCTTGAACTCAGGGGCGATGTCGTTCTCGTTGTAAACGCTCTTGACGAGGCTACTAAGGCCGGTATTGATATCGACAGAAATGAGTTGAGCAAGCAACTCGGTATTCCCGTTGTTAAGACTTCGGCGGCTACCGGCGATGGAATCGAAGAGCTGAAGGAAATGCTTGCAAAGATCTCACGTGGTTCCAGCCATGTGCATTACCTTTTCTCTGAAGAGGTTGAAAAGAAGATAAGCTCTCTTACAGAAAGCTTCATGCTTAATACTGCTCTTGATGGATTCGACTATAGATGGCTTGCCATAAAAGTTCTTGAGCGAGACACCTCGATAGAAACCCTGACAGGAGCAAAAGCAGACAGGGATTTTTCCAGTGAATTGGCCGGGACAAGATACCAGTATATCAGGAGAATTCTCTCTACCTCAGTAAAAGGGGTTGAAAAGAGAGGCTGGGATTTTTCAGATGCTATTGACCACGTGATAACGCATAGATTTCTCGGAATCTTGATCTTTCTTGCAGTCATATATATCGTTTTTCAGCTGACTTTCACAGTGTCGGGTCCCCTATCACTGTTGATAGAAGATGGTCTTGGAGCTTTGGGAATGGCCGTCGGCAATCTGATAAGCGTTGAATG
Source organism: Thermotogales bacterium Thermo_02 (assembly GCA_001603185.1). Lineage (GTDB taxonomy): Bacteria > Thermotogota > Thermotogae > Petrotogales > Kosmotogaceae > Mesotoga. The sequence continues at coordinate 3,331 of LVBU01000288.1, forward strand.
GCTCCGTTCTCTTTTGGTTGAAGGAATAGTGGGTGGTGTTGGGGCAATTCTGGTCTTCGTTCCAAACATCTTTATCCTGTTCATGGCTCTTGGAGTGCTTGAAGAAACAGGTTATTTGCCCAGAGCGGCTTTTGTTATAGACCGTTTAATGTACTCAATGAAACTCAGTGGTAGATCCTTCATTTCGATGCTGCTCGGGTTCGGTTGCAACGTTTCCTCGATAATGTCAACCAGAGCTATATCAGAACCTAAAGAGAGAATTGTCACCATTCTAGTCTCTCCGTTCATATCATGCAGTGCCAGACTACCCGTCTTTCTGCTCATAGCCGGTACTTTCTTTGGGTCAAGAGCCGGAATGATCGTGTTCTTTCTTTATTTGCTAAGTATAGTCGTTACTGTGCTTTCCGCTCTCATACTCAACAGGCTCCTCTTCAAAGGAGAACCTTCAGCGATGATTATGGAGCTTCCAAGGTACAGAAAGCCTAGATTGAAATCTATTCTAA
>LVBU01000289.1 GCA_001603185.1 Thermotogales bacterium Thermo_02
GAGAAGCAATCTTGTCCGGCTTCGATGGTATTCGTGTGAGCAAAGAACCTACTCCAAACTGGGGGTTCTGCGATTTTCTCCTTCTTGGTGGAGTAGAGACGTGGGTTATGTACTTTTCGCAGAAAGAGACCGTTTCGGAAATCGACAGCATACTCGCTGGAGAGTTTATTACCAAACAGAACAACTATTTCTACCCGACCGGCCGTTGCGCTATGTTGAAAAACTTCTCTGTTTTGATTGACAGAAGGGGCTTTCTGAAGGATCTGATCGCTTCTATCCAAGCATACCCCGAGATTCTTCAAAGCAAACTTGTTCAGCACCACTTTACCGGTCTCGAAGATTTCGAAGATCTGGAACGCGCTACAAAGAAATGTGACGTTCTCTTTTTCCACTTCGCCCTGGATCTTGCGATCGATAGCTTCTTGCAGCTGCTCTTCGCACTGAACGGAGAGTTCTTTCCAGGAAGAAAGAGAAGCCTTCAGTTTCTCTGCAGGTTCTCACTAAAGCCGTGGAGGTGTGGTGAAAGGCTTCTTGAGGTTATAGAGCTTTCAGGTTCTGGTCGAAATCTCGGGCAAGCCCTAAAAGCGTGGAAGAATCTGGCTTCCGATCTCCTTTTTCTGGTCTCGGAGCCCGATGGTTGATAGCCTGACTTCGCTCCACTTGACAATATACGTATGTATTGTATTATTTAGTCATTGACGCAGAAGATGGAAAAGGAGTATTCAATGTCGAAAGAAAGTTCTGAACCGGGGATTACAGACTGAGTTCACTACAGCGGGTAGATTTTCCGTCTATCTTCTTTTTTCGCGCGCTTCTTGTTACTTTACTGGCAAAGCAAATCTCGAAGCCAACGTTCATAATTGAATATACCGATAAAGCAAGAATCTTGAAGACAGGAGGATACACAATATGTCACGGTTTAATGATGTTGACCTGAAGCGTCCTGCCACAGAAAGAGAAGAGGAAATCCTCGCTTACTGGCGAAAAGAGTCGCTTCCGCAGAAAAGCGTAAGCGAAAGGGAAGGAAGTCCCGAATTCGTGTTCTTCGAGGGACCTCCAACTGCTAATGGTAAACCCGGAATTCACCATGTTATATCGAGAACTCTGAAGGATTCGATATGTCGTTTCAAGACTATGCAGGGTTATCAGGTTAAGAGAAAGGCAGGCTGGGATACTCATGGTCTGCCGGTCGAGATCGAAGTTGAGAAGCAGCTTGGCTTTTCTTCCAAGCAAGAGATAGAGGATTACGGAATCGAAAAGTTCAACCACAAATGTAAGCAGTCTGTTTGGACTTACGAGGGACTCTGGAAGGAACTGACCGAAAGAATTGGCTATTGGATTGACATGGAGCATCCGTATATAACTCTTGAGGACAGCTATATCGAGTCTGTCTGGTGGATAATAAAGCAATACTTCGATGCTGGATTGATCTATGAGGGACATAAGATAATGCCTTACTGTCCTAGGTGTGGTACTCCCCTGGCCTCACACGAGGTGGCTCAGGGATATAGGGACGAAACAATCGACTCGATATACACGAAATTCAGACTGAAAGGTAAAGACAACGAGTACTTTCTGGTATGGACAACGACTCCATGGACCTTGCCATCGAATGTGGCTCTCGCCGTTCATCCGGACTTCAACTACGTAAAGGTTGAAGTTACACTGGATACCGGCGAAAAAGAGTACTACTATCTCGTAAAAGACAGACTCGAAGCACTCCTGGGAAGCGCAGAACACTACGCAATAGTAGAGGAAATGAAGGGTCTGAGACTCTTCGAGTTGGAGTATGATCAGCTAATTCCGTTTGGAAGAGTCGACAAGAAGGCCTTCTATGTAGTCTACGGCGATTTTGTGTCCTGCGAAGACGGTACGGGTATTGTACATATGGCACCGGCCTTTGGTGAGGATGATAGTATACTAGGACGGAAGTTCGGTCTTCCAATGCTTCAACTCGTAGACAAAGAAGGAAAACTTACAGAAGAGGTTACGCCGTGGGCTGGAATGTTCGTCAGAGACGCCGACCCTCAGATTGTCCGTTATCTGAAGGAAAGAAACCTTCTTTTCAAGAAAGATCGCCTCACACACTCATATCCCTTCTGCTGGCGTTGCGACACGCCGCTGCTGTATTATGCGAGGAAGTCATGGTATATAGAAACGACCGCATATAAGGACAGATTGATCGAGATCAACAACTCGGTCAATTGGTTCCCGAAGTTCGTTGGTGAAGGACGCTTCGGCAACTGGCTCGAGAACATGGTTGATTGGGCACTCTCGCGAGATAGATACTGGGGCACTCCCCTTAACATATGGAAGTGCGAAAGCTGCGGCGGATTGGCTTCTGTTGGCTCAAAGGAAGAACTGATAGGAAGATCTATTGAAGATGTTTCCGAAGATATCGAGCTTCACAGACCCTATGTCGATGATGTTCACCTGAGATGTGAATGTGGTGGGATGATGAAGAGAACTCCTGAAGTTATAGACTGCTGGTTCGACTCGGGTTCGATGCCTATTGCCCAGCACCACTATCCCTTCGAGCATAAGGAAGAGTTCCTGGAAAAGCTTTTTCCGGCCGACTTCATATGTGAGGGTATCGACCAGACAAGGGGCTGGTTCTACTCTCTTATGTCTATTTCTGCCTTTCTCTTCGACCAATCGCCTTACAAGAACGTTCTGGTAAACAACCTGGTTCTGGATAAAAGTGGCCAGAAAATGTCGAAGTCCAAGGGAAACACCGTTGATCCGTGGGACATCATCGGTAAATATGGAGCGGACACCTTGAGATGGTATCTTCTGGCTGTATCACCACCATGGGTTCCCACAAAGTTCGATGAAGACGGAGTGAAGGAGACGTACAGTAAGTTCTTTGGAACTCTTCAGAGCGTATATTCATTCTTCACCATGTATGCCAACATCGACGATGTCGACCCCGCCGAGTTTGATTTGCCCGTCGCGCAGCGTGAGGAGATAGATCGCTGGATTATCTCAAGGCTCAACACTCTAATCGATGACGTAACGGGCTTCCTGTCTTCTTATGATCTCACAAAGGCAGTCAGAGCGATCCAGGATTATGTGGTCGAGGAAGTATCCAACTGGTATGTCAGAAGAACGAGAGACCGATACTGGACAAGCGAACTGGACAGGAGCAAAAAGGCCGCTTACAGGACGCTTTACGAAGTTCTACTCACAGTGGTAAATCTGATGGCACCCATCGCTCCATTCACTGCGGAGGAGATATTCAGAAATCTTACGCATGGTCGCGAGAGTTCCGTTCATCTTCAGTTATACCCGGTAGCCAACAAGGACTATATCGAGCGGGACCTCGAAGCGCGAATGGCGACTGTTATGGATCTCGTGACTCTGGGAAGGGCATGCAGGAACAAGGTTCAGATAAAGGTGCGACAGCCATTGCCAAAGATTTTGGTAGACGGGAAGATCAGGAGTATTGTCGAATCAATGAGAGAACTCATTCTGGAAGAGATAAACGTGAAGACGATAGACTATATTGAGGAACTTGGAAGGTATGTGAAGTACGAAGTGAAGCCGAATTTCAGAGTTATGGGACCGAAATTTGGCAAAGACCTGAAGAGAATCGGCGCTATCTTGAGAACACAGGATGCCGCCACTATCGTGACTGCAATCAAGCGCGACGGCAGACTCTCTCTGGATTTTGATGGTTCTTTCATAGTTCTGACCGAAGAGGATCTGGACATAAGAATCCAGGAGCTGGAAGGATTTACCTTCGAGATGAGCGACGATAACTTCGTAATACTCGACACTGAACTTACTCCGGAATTACTTCAGGAAGGTCTTGCTAGAGAGATGATCTCGAAGATCCAGACGATGAGAAAAGAAGCGGACTTTGAGATTACCGACCGTATCAAAGTTTCGTATTCTGGACCTGAAGAAGTGGCAATGGCGGTATCAAGCTTCGATAGATATATAAAGGAAGAGACTCTCGCCGACACTCTTAAGCTGGATAGCGCTATCGAAACAGAGTTGGGAACTCGATGGAACCTTAATGGTTATGAGACTGTTATAATGGTAGAGAGAACCGAGTAGAGATTCTCAGTCAAATACCCCACGGCTAAAGCCGGGGGCTTGTTAAAGCCCTATTTGACTAGCCTGAGTGTTTCGAGCACTACGTTATCGGCAAATGTATAGGCACCGTAGGATGCGTTCCCAAGTCTTACGC
>LVBU01000290.1 GCA_001603185.1 Thermotogales bacterium Thermo_02
CGCAATTTCTTTGGCATACTAATCCTCCTCAATCTCTATTTTAAATTCACTAAGTTCAGACTGATCGCTCACTCCGAATACTTCTAGAAATCTTTCGAAATACTGCTTATCGCTTGCGCTAAGTTTCTCTATAGAATTCCTCTTTGGATCGTTTTCGAAGTGAATACTTATATTGAAAACGTCGGTGGCAATTTTTTCTATAGTGTCTCTTTCCTGATCGATTATCTCTTGAACCAATCCCTCTTGAGCTTTGACTATAAGAGCTCCGAAATCCTCGGATTCTACGATGTTCGAAAGTGAAAGAGCAACCCATGTGGTCGTGTAATCTTTTTCGTAAAGATAGTTCAACAGGCTTTTCACAAGCCCTTCTTTGCTTCCATCCGAAGAAGAGTCATCAGCATTTTCCCGACTTTCGTAAGGTGCAGTCTCTTTTGCATCAAAGCCGTCCGGTCCAGAAGTCTTCTCCACTTTCAGTTCCAAAGTCTTCTCCTCAAGTTTCGGCAACTCCGAGCTTCTCAAAATGGTCATTACCTCAAACACGCCTCTCTTATCTTCGGCGTAACGCAGTTCTTTCAGTATATCCCACATTGCGGAAAGCAATCGAAGATCACCGGAGTCTCCTTTATCCGAAAAACTGAGCTTCAGAACTTCTATGCTCTGTTCGAGCAGAGTCTCGTAAGAGAAACCATCACTCATTGTCTTTTTCGATACTTCAAGCAGTTTGTCAGGGTCCATAGCCGCGAAGGCCTTCAGAAAATTGAGGACCGTTTCTTCAGGCAAAACTCCCAGCGTAAGTCTAACAGACTCGTCGTCCAGGTTGTCTTTGAAGGCCACTACTCTTTCCAGAAGATTCGCCGCATCCCGCATGCCACCGTGAGCAGCTGTTGCAATCCGTCTCAACGCGGTCTCGGTATACTGTATACCTTCGGAGGAAGCAATTCTTTCGAGGTACTCGACAATCTCTTCATCACTGTAAGCTCTAAAATTGAAAATCTGACATCTCGAAAGAACTGTCTCGGGCACTTTTTCAAGATTTGTCGTTGCAAGTATGAAAACGACCCTTTCGGGTGGCTCCTCGAGAGTCTTAAGAAGAGCATTAAAAGCTTCACGTGTCAGCATATGGAACTCGTCAATGATGTAGACTTTGTAACGTCCCATGACTGGCCTGTAAGAAGCTGCGTCTCTGATTTTCCTGATTTCGTCTATTCCACGATAGGAGGCGGCATCCAACTCAATGACGTCCATGTGGGAAGAAGTGTCGATTCCGGTACATGACTCGCAAACACCACACGGTCTGGGCAATGTTTCGGAAAGGCAGTTGAGCATCTTTGCAAGTATTCTTGCACATGTAGTTTTGCCCGTTCCACGGGAACCGGAGAAGATATATGCGTGAGACAGGGAATCTCGTTCTACAGCCTTACTCAGGATCTCTTTAACTTGATCCTGGCCGACCAGTTGATTGAAGTTTTTCGGTCTGTACTTTCTGTATAGTACTTCTGGCATCTCATCACCCGTTCTAGTGAATTATAGCAGAAAGCACAGACTTTGTTTGTGCAGAAGGAAAACTATATACTACATTTGTGAAATATTTAACAATTTGTGATACTGCCCAAGGTAAATAACTCCGACGGTTTTCAGAGCGAAGAAGAAGACCTAACGGTCTAGACTCTCTTCTTTTGCCAATTACCCTTGCGATAGTACACTATCATTATCAGAGATTCAGCGATATCCGATAACACATAAGATATCCATACCCAGA
>LVBU01000291.1 GCA_001603185.1 Thermotogales bacterium Thermo_02
AATAAGGCCCTTCTTATTCTCTTTTTTTTGCTCAAATACATGATCACTCACCCCTAATCTATTCTCTTGCCTTCTACTTTGTAAAGGTAGAAGATGATTATCACCGACAGAAATATTACCATCAGTATCGACTGCGAAGATGCGAATCCAAAGTTGTATCGCTGGAAGGCTATCTTGTAGATACTGGTGGCCAATATCTCCGTTGCTCCTCTGGGTCCGCCTTTAGTCATTACCCATATCATATTGAAGCTGTTGAAAGTCCAGATCGTTATCAACGTTATCGCAACAACTATGGAAGCTCTTAGATAAGGAATGGTTATGCTCCAGAATCTTTTCCAGGTTCCCGCACCATCGACTTCGGCAGCTTCATATAAGTCTTTTGGTATCGTCTGCAGAGCCGCGTGGAAGATGAGAGCGCTAAGAGGGAACTCTTTCCAGACACGTGCTATGACGACCCATACTTGAGCGGTAAATGGTCTTCCAAGCCAGGCGACAGGTTCGCCGACAAGACCTAACCTGACGGCAATATCATTCACAAGACCGAACTCAGGATGCAACAACCACATCCAGCTAAGCGCGGCAACAGCCGATGGAACGGCCCAGGGAATAAGAATGAGAGCTTTGTAGATTCCGACGCCTTTGACGGGTTGATTTACCAGTAATGCAATCAGCAGGCCAAGTGCGACCTGACCGGCAACATTTGCAGCGGTCCACCACAGTGTGTTCAAGAAAGCCATCCAGAAATTCTCGTCGCCTAGGGCTCTAGAATAATTGCTCAAGCCGATAAAAGGAATACCTCTGTGAAGGGTCAGGAGGTTATAGTTGAAGAAACTCATCACAAGTCCAATAATCAGGGGCACTATTATTATCAAGACCATAACCGCTATTGTCGGACTCATTAGAAAGAAACCCATATGCTTATCAAAAAAACGTTTTATGCTCATTGATTCATCACGCACCCACACATAAGATTGCGACCATCATTTTGAAATCAGGCAACGGAGACTAAGAGCTAGCCTCCGTTACCTCTGGTGCAAAGTCTTCTACTTTCCGAGGGCTTCGTTGAGAGCTTCCTGAATAGTCTTGGCAGCTCTATCCAGAGCAGTGTCGGGGTTTTCTCCATATACGAGGACTGAAGTGAATGCGTCTCCAAGAACTGTTCTCGAATAATCACCCACCAGAGAGGCGTGGTTTATGCCATAAGGGAATTCCCTTACAAACTGCTCGATTAGAGGATCGTCAATGAAACCTCCATCAAGGGCATCTACTCTTGAAGGGAATCTTCCATAAGAAAATGCTACTTTCATGTTCTCAGCAGAAGTGAGGAAATCAAGCCAAGCCCATGCCGCATCTTTGACTTTTGAGCCGCTCCAGATACCTAGACTACTGCCGCCTAGCGATGCGGCTCTTCTCACTTGCATAGGATGAGGAATAACATCTACCTCGAAAGAGGGATTTGCAGCCCTCAGGGGAGCGATTTCCCAGTCGCCTGCTATGTACATTGCAATTCGACCACCCAGGAAAGAGTTTCTAATATCGTCCCAGGTGTCGTAAGCGATGGCTCCAGGAGGAATGACCTTGTAAGTAGTGAAGAGATCAGTGTAGAATCTGAACGCTTCCTTGCCTTCAGGTTCGTTGAAGGTTACCTTTGTACCGTCTTGACTGAAAAGGCTACCACCGTTTGCGACCAACCACGGGAACCAACCATAGGCTGCTCCGCGGCCGCTTCTGATTCCAAAACCGTATTGATTGTCAAAAGTCAGCTTCTTAGCGGCTTCCAGGAATTCGCTCCAGTTCATAGCCGTGTCCCTTGAGTACGCAATACCAGCCTTTTCAAAAGCCGTCTTGTTTATGATCAGAGCGGTCGCGTCCGATATCCAGGGGAGAGCATAGATATTGTCATTAAGAGTACTGGAGTCGATTGCGCTTTTGAGTATCTCTTTGTCCTTTCCACTTGCATAGATATAGTCGTTCAGGGGAAGCAGTGTTCCAATAGCACCTAATTCGACTGCCCAGGTTGTTGCCATATGGATGATATCCGGAGCAACACCAGCAAGACTTGCGGTAATGAACTTCTCCATCAATCCACGATGAGGAACATTCTCAATCTTCAGTTCGATAGTCGGATTGCGGTTCATGAACTCTTTTTGAGCTCTAACAAGCTCCATTTCTTCATTAGCTGCCATCTCGTCATATACCCACATGGTTACAACGGTCTTGGCACCGACAAATGCAAAGAAAACAAGCATAAAAACGGTAATGAGAAGAATCTTCTTAACAGTCATACACTTTCCCTCCTCCATAAGGAATATTAGTGCGATGGACGTCCTTTCAGTAAACCGATAGATGATTTTTCCTGCAAACTTCCAGGAGCCTATTTCTTTCGTCTTCTGCCAAATCCGAGGTAATTATCCGCTCTTTACCTGTCCATTTCTGTATCAATACGAGCGACCTTTTGAAGTGTTTTGAGCTTGTTGCCAGGACAAATATCTCGTCGCATGCATTGCATATCAGTTTCTTTGTCTCAGCCTCAAGTATATTCGATGCATAGTAGCCGGTTTCATCGAAGCCATTAACACCCAGAAAGACCTTGTTAACGTTGTACCTGTTCAGGAAAGGATTAATCTCAAAGTCGAGAAAATTCATTGTGTTATGCTGGAAAGTACCTCCTATCACCACCAGATTTATGTTCGGGTATTGCACAACAGCGTTTATTATGTAAAGTGAATTGGTGACAACGGTAAGTATCGTGGGCGGGTTCTTACTAAGCTCTTCGAAAAAGAAAAGAGTAGTGCTTCCAGCATCTATAAAAATCACATCGTATTTCTCAACGAACTTAGTAGCCTTTATGGCAATCTGTCGTTTTTCGTCAACATCAAGCGCAATCTTCTCCTGGAATTCGGGATCATACCTTTGAAGCTTTGTCTGAATGGCACCGCCATGAACCCTCTTTAGCAATCCCTCTCGCTCGAGTTCAGAGAGATCGTTTCTGATCGTCACCTCAGAGACCCCTAGTTCCCCGGCTATCTCCGTGGATCTTATCTTTCCTTGAATAGACAACTCTCTAAGAATCTGTCTGCGCCTTTCTTCAGAAAGAATTGCAATCGCCTCCCTTATTAAAACTATATCACTCTGGATTTTCGAAAAGCAAATTCAAAAC
>LVBU01000292.1 GCA_001603185.1 Thermotogales bacterium Thermo_02
AGTTAAATCTTTGTTGAGAAGCCGATGCTCTCAATTATTTTTTTTGCTTCGGCTGCGTCTTCTTGATTGCTGAATGCCAATCTAAAAGTACCACCGCTACCTTCACGAATCTTTAAAACTTCTATATCCTTGATATTGATATTCGCATTAAATAATGCAGTAGAAATCTTACTCATTTCACCGGGCTGATCTTTTACATAAATATAAACATCGTAAAGCTGGGATATAAATCCTTTTGTGTTTTTGGGAATTACATCACGTTTAACTCTGGCCGATTCAAATTTTTTAGCGAGTTCGTTAAAATCATTAGTCTCGATTGCTGAGTAAATACTTTCCAGTTCTTTTTTAAACGAATCTAACGCTTCTAAAATTCTTTCTTTGTTTTGAGTGATTATCGGTTCCCAAACATTAAACGGGCTGGATGCAATCCGTGTCATATCCCTAAATCCACCGGCGGCAAAACTCAAACTGTTAAAATCCTTATGCTGTGAAATTGTGTTAACAAGGGTTGTCGCGAGCAGTTGGGGAAGATGGCTTACTTCGGCAACAATCATATCATGAATATGCGCTTCTAGAAAAGTTACGTGCGCTCCCAAAGATTCAATCAATGAAGAAAATTCTTTTATGCGCTCGCCGGAATTATGCCCGTTGGTAAGAATATAAACCGCGTTTTCAAAAAGCATTGAATCTGAATTATCATAACCGCTTTTTTCCTTGCCCGTCATTGGGTGCCCGCCGATATAAATCCCTTTTGATTTTGAGCTTAGCCAAATATCGTTGAAAATTCCTTTGATGCTGCAACTATCCGTCAATATTTGATTTTCTTTTAACAGCGGCAGAAGTTCTCGAAAAATATTTAATGATTCATTTACGGGAAGGCAAATAAATATCGCATCGGATTGGGTTGATTCGGTTATCGAATTTAATTTTCCATCGATCACCGAGTCTTCAATAGCTCTTGATAATATATTTTCGTGATCGATTGCCGAAATTTTTATTACCGGATTTGCTTTCTTAATTGCTTTTGCCAGCGATCCGCCAATAAGACCAAGTCCTATAATTGAAATACTTTCGATCGCCACTTAAAATGTCCTGCCTATTGCTTTTGCAATTAATTTTAATTCTTCAACAAGTTTAAGATAAACATCCGGTATTAAAGCTTGCGGACCATCAGATAAAGCTTTTTCAGGGTCGTCGTGAATTTCAATCATCAAACCATCGGCTCCCGCGGCAACAGCGGCTCGCGCCATAGGTGGAACCTGATCGCGCAATCCTGTAGCGTGCGAAGGATCGGCAATGATTGGCAGGTGACTTTTTTTATGAACTACAGGAATAGCGGAAAGATCAAACGTGTTTCGGGTATATGTTTCAAAAGTTCTTATTCCACGCTCGCAAAGTACAATATCTTTATTACCGCCGGCTAATATATATTCGGCAGACATTAGCCATTCTTCTATTGTTGAAGCAATACCTCTTTTCAACATTACCGGTTTGCGTCCGGTACCAAGTTCTTTAAGAAGTGCGAAGTTCTGCATATTGCGCGCGCCTATTTGAAAAATATCCGTATATGGTTCCATCAATTCTATCTGGCTTATCTGCATCACTTCAGAAATTACGAGAAGATTATATTTATCGGCAGCAGCGCGCATTATTTTTAATCCTTCAACACCCAGGCCTTGGAATGAATAGGGAGAAGTCCTCGGTTTGAAAGCGCCGCCGCGTAAAATTTGCGCTCCAGATTTTGCAACAACCTCAGCTAGTTTAAATATTTGTTCTTCACTTTCAACTGAGCATGGTCCTGCCATCATAACAACTTTATTCCCGCCTATTTCAACATCTTTTATTTTAATAACGGTATTGGCTTCCTGAAAATTACGGCTTGCTAATTTATATGGAGTTGTTACACGATAAACTTCTTCAACAC
>LVBU01000018.1 GCA_001603185.1 Thermotogales bacterium Thermo_02
ACCCCACTGGATCCTAAGTCCAGCGCGTCTGCCAATTTCGCCACTCTCGCTGGTGACTCGCGCGGGATTCGAACCCGCGACCCCCTGATTAAAAGTCAGGTGCTCTACCTGCTGAGCTAGCGAGTCGCTCCCACTCTTAGTCTCCAGCTTTCGCTGGCAAGAAAGATTATATCATCACATTTCTGGCCGTTCAAGTGGAGGATAATATTAAGATAATGTGAAACTGGGTGGATTTCTTCCTGACAGTTACTGGAACACTGTGACGGTACGTGATAAGATTTATCCGGGAGGCGATTTTATGGAACTTTTGGCGGATGTTGGGAATACGACTACGATCTTTGGTCTGCACAATAGTAAGTCCGTAATCTGCGTATGGAGATTGCCTTCTTCCAGACTGGAAACCGAGGACGAGATTTTCGCGATTCTCGACGGCCTTTTCAGGAGTAAGGGCTTCTCATTCTCTTCTCTGGACGGGTTCTGCGTAGCCAGTGTAGTACCCAGGCTAAACCGGTCTTTACAGTATTTCGCTGCCAGATATCTCCCCTTTTCCGCCGTCTTCCTCAAGCCGGACCGTTTTGTCTCTGTTGGGCTCAAGACAGATAATCCCGCTGAAATTGGCGCGGACCGTCTTGCCAACGTTATAGGGGCGGCCAGACACTACGGGCCGAACGCGATTGTTATCGATGTCGGAACCGCAATCACAATCGACGTTCTGAAAGACAACGTCTTCGTCGGCGGCTCGATTCTTCCCGGTCCGGCAACGGCTATGTCGGCTCTGTTTTCGAAGACCGCGAAGCTTCCAGAGGTTGAGCTGTTTTTTGAGGATCACTATCTCGGTACCAATACTGAAGACAATATCAGGATCGGTATAGTAAACGGTACTTATTTTGCCCTTCAAGGAATTGTGAAAAACCTCCAGAAGAATTTCTCCGAAAGAACTCAGGTGATCGGTACGGGCGGGAATGTGGAGCTGTTCATGATAGAAGACGGGTTCATAGACACAAACGATCAGGACCTGACTCTAAAGGGAATAAGAGCTTACTATGATAGAGTGAAAGCCAGTGAAAAAAGTATTACTGGTTAACCCGTGGATAGAGGACGTCTCCGCCTACGATTACTGGTTGAAGCCCCTGGGGTTACTGTACATCTCTTCGGCTCTTAAGGCTTCCGGAGTAGAAACCGTAATGGTTGACTGCCTTGACAGATATGATGCGGCGTTTCTTGCCCGTGGCGGTAATAGTAGAGAGAAGTACTATGGAACCGGGAAGTTTTTCGAGGAGATACTGCCAAAACCCGCATGTCTCAAGTCTGTACCAAGGAACTTCAGGAGGTTCGGTTTCCCCGAAAGTCTTTTGCGCGATATCCTAAGAGATGTTGGCAGAGTGGACGGGGTGTTGGTTACTTCGATGATGACCTATTGGCATTATGGAGTACGTGACACAATAAGGGTTATAAAGGAAGAAATCCTAGGTGTTCCTGTTATACTCGGAGGAGTCTATGCCACGCTTCTCGCACAACACGCGCGGGAAACTTCGGGAGCCGATCTAGTATGCCCTGGAACTGGTCTGAAGCCTCTAGCAACTGCCCTCAAACATCTTGGAATAAGGCCAACTCTTCCAGAAAACTGGTTTGAGAGTCTAGATCCGGATTACACACACTACGTTAATCTTCCGTATGCCGTTATTGTTGCCAGTCTGGGCTGCCCCTTCCGGTGCACATACTGTGCCAGCGGGACTCTCTGGAGCCATTTCAAGAGCAGAGACCCGCAGAGAACGGCGGACCTGATCGAACGTCTCTCGAGTAGAGAAGAGCTAAAGGACATCGTTTTCTTCGACGACGCGATACTCCTGGGCGATTTCAAGACCTTGCTCAGGGAGATTATTCACAGGAAAATCGAAAAGAGGTTTCATCTTCCAAATGGCGTTCATGCGAGGCTTCTGGACGAGGAGACGGCTGATCTGCTATACGAAGCTAACTTCAAGACAATCAAGCTCGGACTTGAGACTTCCGATCCCTCCATGCAGAAGATTACGGGTGGCAAAGTGACGAACGACGATTTCCTTAGAGCGATCTGTAACCTTCAGAGTTCAGGTTTTTCTCATAAGGAGATGAGTGCTTACATACTTATAAACCTGCCGGGCCAGACTGAAGAGGACATTTCCAGATCACTCGATATCTGTGAAGAACTTGGTGTCTCTCCGAGTCTAAACGAATTCACCCCAATACCTGGGACTGCGC
>LVBU01000293.1 GCA_001603185.1 Thermotogales bacterium Thermo_02
CTCTCAAGTTCCTTATATAGATTATTGAACCAGGTTTTATAATTGGGCTGTATAGTTTCACGGTACTTAAGGCCAACTGCTATCGCGAGGATTGCCCTTGAATCGTCGGTTCTATTGCCGGTATATTGGGATTCCAGAAGATACTCTCTCGAGAGAATCGTAATCTCGTAAGTAGCCATTAATGATACCGACAGAAACGATATGAGCAACAGTGAGACCGGCAGGCGCTTCATACTTCACTCCAAAAGCGTCCAAGATATACAATCAGGGTGGGTCTTTCAAAAATCATCCTGTCATCGATCAACACATAAAGCTCTGGCTTGCTTCCCAGAGTAATTGCCAGGGCTGTACCTGACACTTCGTTTGCTATCTCCAGACTAAAGTACTTCCAGCTGAAGTTAGCCATCTTCTCAACTATAATCGGCTCGGCATTCGCTTTCGTAACCTGTATCGCCTTATCGAGGTGAAGCTCTCTTGCCCTTCCCCAATCGTAAAGCCTGTAGGTAATATCGCTGGTTTGCTGAATCTCTATCAACTTAGATCCCGGACCCAGAGAGTGAACAATTCCCGCAGGCAGACAGGCAAGGTCACCTTCTGATGGCCTTATGAGTGACAGGTCATCGTTTCTCAATTCTTCGAGACGGACACTCCTGTTCTTGATACCCGCAGCGATTAGGGAATCCTCTAGAAAGTACCAGCATTCGCTCTTGCCCCAGGGCTCATCTTCCATTACAGGGGCCGTTTCATCGTCGGGATGTACCTGAACCGAAAGCCATTCACTTGCCGAAATATACTTTATCAGAAGCGGAAACCTCGGTAGATCTTTCCCGGCAAAGTCTATAGTGATATCTGAAGGATATAGTACGGATTCTCCAGCAGTGAGCTCGGTTCTCATTTCGTCTAGATCCGAGAGAAGCCAGACCTCTCCTACGGGGTCCTCACTCTCTACACTATATGCTTCATTAATTGATCTGTGTCCCCACGGTCTTGGCGAAAAGACCGGTTTGCTACTATAAATCATTGTGGTCAAGCCTCCATCTCTCCAGAAAGAGATCCAGATCTTCTCTTGCCCTGGAGACTTTCTTTCTGTTTCTGTCTACCTTTCCTCTTCCTTTGACTCCAGGCAGAAGTCCAAAGTTTGCGTAAACCGGTTTCAAGGGCGTTCTGCCCGCAACAGTAATATGCTCTATGAGACCACCTGTCATTGTAGTTGGCGGAAGAACAAGAGACTCTCTATCTTCGAGAAACCTCTTCACGTTTATCGCCGCAATTCTTCCAGATACCATAGCCTCAACGTATCCTTCCAGACCGGTTATCTGGCCTGCAAAGAAAAGCCTCCGATAGTCTCTGGCTGAAAGCTGAGGATCGATAATCAGCGGAGAATTCAAATAAGTGTTTCTGTGCATGACACCGTATCTAACAAAATCCGCCTCTTTGAGAGCCGGAATGAGCGAGAATACTCTCGCCTGTTCACCCCACTTAAGTCTGGTCTGAAAACCGACGAGTCCCAGAAGCGTGCCCTGGCTGTTTTCCTTCCTCAACTGGACAGTGGCATAGGCTTCTCTTCCGGTTGCCGGATCGATAAGCCCCACGGGTTTCATGGGACCAAATCTGAGTGCATCGAATCCACTGCGGGCTATTTCTTCAACCGGTTGACAGCGCTCGAAGAGAAGTCTGTCCGAGAAGTTTTCGACTTCTATAACTTCTGCCTCTACAAGTTCCCTCCAGAAAACAGAGTACTCTTCTTGCGTAAGTGGACAGTTTATGTAGTCTCCGTCACCATTCGAGTAACGATCAGCGACAAAGGCTTTCTCGGTTAAAATCGATTCTGCGTCGACTATAGGAGCCACTGCATCAAAGAAGAAGAGATCTTCGCCAAACATACCCCGAAGAAAACTCTCGAGGCGTTCCGATGTTAATGGTCCGGTGCATACAACGTTTATATGATTCTCAGTATCTAACTCGTATACTTCTTCACGCTTCAGGCTGATCAACGGGTGAGACTCTATCAAACGGGTAACTTCCTCAGAGAATGCCCTTCTATCAACCGCAAGCGCCTTGCCTGCAGGTACCCTGTGTTTTAGAGCGATTTTGAGGAGGTGGGTCCCAAGTTTCAAACCCTCTTCTTTCAGCAGACCGGAAGCGTTTTCCAGTGATTCCGATTTTAGCGAATTACTGCAGACGAGTTCTGCAAAGTCCCCTGAATTATGTACCCCCGTTGAGACTGAAGGTCGCATCTCGTATAGTTCCACGCTCAGCCCTGAACCGGCAAGACTCAAAGCTACTTCCGATCCGGCGATACCACCACCGATAACGCGAATTTTCATTAGATGGCTCTCCCAAGTTTGTGAGTCCTGTAGTATCTGAACAGAGCTTCCTGATAGTAGCCGGCATAGGGAAAGAAGGTCTTCATGCCGTACTCCATAACCTTTTTGGTCGAGCCCGTCACACCGAATAGATCCTTCATGACTCTCGTTATCCAGATATCCACCGGAAAGGAGTTAAGCTCTCCAAAGGCGAAAAGCGTAACACAACTGCTGACCTTGAAGCCTATCCCATCGAATTTCGTGAGCTCTTCAAGCTTTGCATTGAGCGGCAGTGTTCTTAATGACTCAAAGTATTCCTCGGAATTTAGAGAATCGAAGAGCTTGATCAACCAGGGAACTCTGAAGGCTATCTTCAGCTCTTCAAGTTCCTCGGCTTTTATCGTCTTTGTCTGTTCAAGCGAAGGAAAGGAAAAGAAGACCTCGTCTTCGAATTCGATTCTGTTTTCGGAAAATTGTGCCGAAAGACCGTCGCTCATCTTCTTAATGGTCGGTATGTTGTTTCTAGTTGATAGTATATACTCCACTACCATCTCGAAGGGATTTTGCCTTAAAATCCTCAGACCCTGAGCCTCTTCGAGAGCTTTGAGGGAGATCCTTGCAGTTTCCGGCTCCAGTGCCGAAAACCTATCTCGAATCGAGTCGTGAATTGCCTCCAGATTATCCTCAAGGCCAAGATACCTCTCAAGGGCTCTATCTATATCTTCTCCAAAAAGCATTCCGGAAGACGCTTTGACCCGCAGTTCTCGCCGCTCCTGTCTGAGGAAGATGACTGTGTCGCGCACGACACCTTTCCACCAACCGTCTATCTTTGTCCAACGGAATGTCTGACCGCAATCCAGAGTTGAGTCGAGATCGAGCGGTCTGTCAATTCTAAGGCAGAACTTCGTCATAAATTCACCTCTTGAGATTCGATTATGCCTTTAAGCAGTCTGTATGCATTCTCCTCTCTAAACTCTCCTAATACTACGAGATAAGGCTTCTCCCTGAGACAACCGAGAAAGACAGCCGTTATCTGTACGCCATCAATAACCGTCGAACTCCTTGAATTAGTAGCTTTGGATAGTGCCAGAATCAGCGGTGGTATTTCAATATCCAGTTCTTCATCGTACGGCCTTCCGTCCGAGTCGACCAGAAGAAATCTCATTCCGCAGCTTTCGCCGAGCTCCCTAACTTTCTTTGCTATCGTCTTCATCACAATAATACTCCCTGAGAATTCTACAATTGTAGCTGCCGGTTTTAAGCCAACTTTTGCCATCGAAAAAACTCTGCTCACTTACCAATATAGCAGACGGCTTCAGTAAGGAAAGGAAATCTTTCAGTCTCTCTTCTTCGACAATAGGTATCTGCTCCCTCCTGATCGCTCTACCCCTGTACTGCCAGAGTGCAATTAGAGAGCCGTAATCTCGCCGGAATCTCTCCAGGTCTCTCTTCTCTCTTTCAACGCGATGTAATCTAACACCCTCGAGACTGGACTTGCAGCCGCAGTAATCTTGAACGTAAATACCATTCAGAAAGGGCGATAGACTGCTTCTGTCACACCTGAGATTTCCGCCTTCATAAACGACACCGGTCGCGTCTTCTACCATTTTTCCTGCTCTGTCAATTATTGAGAGTGACTTTCTGGGACTGGCAAGAAGTGTCGAAGTGAAGGAATCGGCTCCCACTTCAAGGCAGAGCTCCGCTGTCTTCTTAAGTCGCAACTCGATGCAGTAGGAACACCTTGCGCCTCCTTCTTCCTCTCCCAGACAGTGCAGCCCAGGATTGAATTCCGTTGGGTCGTATGTCGCCAGAATAAAGGCTGCTCCAGATTTCTTGCAAGCTTTTTCGAATGATTCGAGACGGCGCTCGTATTCTTCCTGAGGGAAAACATTCGGGTTGTAGAAGTAGAAGATATTTCCAAGCAGGTCCGGTCGCTTGATCAGTGAGCTCAGATAGTCGGGTGCACAGCACACATGTATGATCTTCAAAACTCGATCAGCTCCCCGATTCGCTCGGCTATCTTTTCGCCGATTCCCTTTACCTGCAAGAGTTCGTCCATACAGGTAATCCTCCCCTTTTCGTTGCGATAATCGATTATCCTCGAAGCCAGTACCGGTCCGATTCCCGGAAGTGACTCGAGTTCTTTTTGCGTTGAGTTGTTAATGCTTAATCTGGTTGATGTTTTTTTCTCTTTCTGCAAAGGTGCTATCTCCAAAACAATCTCTGTCAGATTTGCCGGACCGATGCCTGGAACCTCAAGGAGATCGCCCTCAAATACAAACGGCCCGTGGCTTTCTCTGTACTCTACAATCGCCACGGCTTTCGCGATTCCGACACCCTTTATTCCGGTGAGTTCCTCAACCGAAGCCTTGTTAATATCTATGGCTCTATACTGCAGACTGCTCGTTTCTTGCTCGCTATCTACCTTCACTAGTTCTTCCAGATTCGCAAGAGTTTTCTCGCCAATTCCCTTAACCGCCAGAAGCTCTTTCACGCTCCTGAAGTAACCATTGTCATTCCTGTATTCGATTATCGCCTTTGCTTTGGAAGGTCCTATTCCCGGAAGCATCTGAAGCTCCTTTTCACTGCAGCAATTCAAGTCCAGAGGAAAGACAACGGGTTTCGATGCTTCCTGCACGCTGGCGACTTTATCCTGAGACGAGTGACTTGCAATCGCCACGAAGCTAATCAGAAGAAGAAGAGTTACCGAGCCGATAATCTGTAACTCCCTTACAGAGAGTTTCTTCATCTCAACTGTCTCACAAACCTGTCTGTGATATTCCAGCCAGTAATCCTCTGCAACTGCTGCACATCAATTGAATTCGAGAAATCCCTTGCCGAAGTGGCATCGGGAAAGATTCCCAGAACTGCTGCGAAGAAGGTTCTCCCGTCAGCCGTAACTGATTTATAGACACAGGCCGGATAACCTTCACTTCTCAAATCTACAACTTGCGGCGCAATACCGTCGGAAATCGTATGCGAAACAAGCTGTATGCCGTATGCTGTTTTTGAGTCGTACAGTCCGGTAAGTGGATTTTCTCCCAGGAACATTACTCCGTACCGATCGGCGATCCTTGTAATGAAGTAGTTTCCCTGTCCCTTCTCCACACAGAGTTTAAAAGCCGTGTTTTCCTCAACGACTACAAAGCCAAACGCTGTACCTTCTGAAAGAAAATCGAAAGAATTGACTATGAGTTTTCTGTAATTGAACGTTTCCAGAAAGAAGTTGTGGGTATCGGGAACGCTCAGAAACTCTCTTGGCACTTCCGCTCTTCCCGGAAGCTCAACAGGGTAGTCTATCGGTAAAGGCCCTTCGACGATACCTGGCATCACAGATGTTCTAATCTCTTCTATTACCAGTTCAAACTTTCGGTTTTCTTCCTTCAAAACAATTGCGTAACCTCCAAGAACAAATACCAGTGCGGAAAGAGCCAGCACGACAACCAGCAGGATTCTGAGCATGATTTCATGGGCCTCCCTTTTCATTATAGCCCTCCCAATCCCATCCAGGGCCTTTCCCTTACTGTTTTTTCGAAATCCCCCGCCATAACCAGGCAAGAAGTATCTCTGGATGTTTCGGGCAGATTGATCCTTATACCGCCTCTGTTATTGACTATATCCACAAGCGAGCTAAAGTCTATCCTGAGAGACCGTTCCTTTCTCCAGAGCATGCCGACAGCACTCACAAAATCGCTCTCTTGGGAGCCTGTCAGAAGTCCATAACTTCTTGCAAGAGAGAGTTCGCTGATTGCTCCGTGAATGAGGGCGGTCGAGTAGTCAGTTCTGAGTCTCGAAGCAGTCTGGATAGCCTTGGCCATTTCCGAACCAACTGCGGCCTTTCGCTCTCCCGCCGCCTTCGTGTAAGCCGCGGAAGCAGAGTATACTATGTCAGCCCACAGTTCCTCAGAGACAGTACTTCCAGATGATATGTGATTGTGAATGTAACGGAACAGCCTGCTATCGAATGAAAGCGCAACGAGAAGAGGGAAGAGTATTTCCGACATCGAAGAACCGGCGACCGAACCATAAGTCAGGCCGCTGTCTACAAAAACCTTTGACGGCAGACCTTCCGAGTGCAGAAGATCCTTAACAAACTCGAAGTTTATACTGAAGCCGTTCAGTGCAGGCATTACCTGACTCACAGTTGTAGAAGGGAGAACAACCAGCTCACTAATATAGCTGTGAGTCGAAGCAGCGAAACCTACAACATCTATGATTGATCCGCCGCCAATCGCTGCAAGTCTCTTGGAAGGCGATGTCCTTATCAGCTGGTATATCTCGAATACGCGGTCTATTGCTTTCACGTGTTCGCCGCCCGGGAGGAGATACTCGTCTTTCAGCTTTATACCAAGAGCCTTACGAAGACCGGAGTCCAGGATCTTCAAGGACTCCGGCAACTTATCTAACAATCCTTCACCGTAGATCAGCTGGCACTTCTCTGCCGATGCGCTGGTGAAAGTGACTCTTCTCATTAGATGCCTTCTTCAGCCAGCGCTTTCAGCAGACGTACGGAATCCAGGACATCTTTATAATCTACCATCTCGTTCGGTGAGTGAACGTATCTTGTCGGCACTGATACTGTACCGACCGGAATACCTCTACCAGTTGTCTGATAGCCTCTGGCATCTGTACCGCCGAAAATCAGGACTTCGTATTGCGTGGGTATCGACCGGGAATCGGCAACTTCCTTTAGTCGTGATACGACCTTTGAAGAGCTTACGCTTGCCTGATCTTTTATCTTTATCGTCGGACCGCCTCCGAGCTTGAAACCCATTCGCTTGAAAGATTTCGGTGTATCGGGGCCGGCAGTCACATCTACAGCGATCGCCATATCGGGCATTATATCGAAGGCAGCGACACTAGCGCCAACTAGACCCACTTCTTCCTGGACAGCGAAGACAAAGTAGACATCGTCTTTCGGTGTTTCCAGTTCCTTGATGGTCTGAACTAGAATCGCGCAGGCTATGCGATCGTCCATGGCCTTTGAAACCAAACGAGATCCAAGATCGATAAAACCAGCATCATAAGTCCCAAAAGTCCCGACGGGAGAGAGTTTTTCGGCTTCTTCTCTGCTCGTGGCACCTACATCGACATAGATATGATCGAAATCCAGACTCTTCATGATTTCGCCGGCCTGTTTCATCGTTTCTCCCTCGACGCCAACCACTCCATGGGCTCCAGTTTCAAAGATAATCCTTGCGCCCAGCAACCTGTAAGGAGAGACGCCGCCAATCATGTCTATCCTGAGAAAACCCTTGTCGTCAACGTGCGTGACGACGACGCCAATCTCGTCCATATGTGCATCAAAGAGCAGCTTTTTTCCACTCTTGCCCTTCTTAAGGGCAATAAGGCTGCCAAGAGGATCAACTTTTATCTCATCAACGTGGTCCTTTATCTCTTGAGTAATGACTTCTCTAATAGCGTCTTCTCTACCGCTTGGGGAACTTATCTCAACGAGCTTCTTTATCAATTCCTTCATCTGGACAGCACCTTCCCTTCCTTTACCAGCAGACTGGCAAGCTTAGCTACTCCTAGAAAATCATTCGTGTTGATTATGGATACCGGAGAATG
The DNA here is from genome assembly GCA_001603185.1 of Thermotogales bacterium Thermo_02. Classification (GTDB taxonomy): domain Bacteria; phylum Thermotogota; class Thermotogae; order Petrotogales; family Kosmotogaceae; genus Mesotoga. The sequence goes on from LVBU01000293.1 coordinate 7,878, forward strand.
AATGTACCTTGATGGGGTGGAAATTACTCCCGCGGGGATTCCCGACATAGTTCTGGCAAGGCGCGCCGCATCGGTACCACCGGCGATTCTGCTTTTGTACTGGAACTCTATCGAATTGGTTCTTGCCGTGTCTACGATTGTCTCGAAGATCTTCTTATCCAGTACGAGTCCATTGTGGGCAAAAGTCAGAACTGGACCCTTGCCCAGGCTCGTTGCCCAGCGATATTCGGGGAGTTCCGGGTTGTCTCCGGCGGTAGTATTCTCAAATACCAGAGCAGCATCGGGCTTTATCTGAGTGGCGGCGATACCGCTTCCACGCAGACCTACTTCCTCCTGCACAACCCAGGCAAAGTAGACATCATAGTCCAGCGAAAAACTCTGAAGATCGTCTAAAACTCTCAGCAATACTTCACAACCTGTTCTATCGTCAAATGCCTTTGCTATAGCGAAGTCGCCGACCTCTTCATACTTGGTTGAGAAGAATACTGGATCGCCCAGTCTGTGATTATTCTGAGCTTCTTCTCTTTTAGAGTAACCGAGATAGATTCTAAGCTTATCCATTTTTGGAGTAGTGAGAAGCGTAGCTCTCTCCTGAGTATGAATCGCTTCGAAGCCTATAACTCCAGGTATCAGATCGTCTCCAACAAGAACCTTCTTGCCCATAAGGACTCTGGGATCAACGCCACCAATGTTTGTGAACGATAGAGTGCCGTCTTCGTTGACCTTCTTTGTCATGAGGCCGACTTCATCGGTGTGGGCAAGGAGCATCAGTCTCTTCTGGCTCTTTCCGTTTCCCTTTTTCAGAGCTATCAGGTTACCGACGCTGTCCTTCCATGATTTGTCAACCTTGCCTTCAATCTGGCTTTCTATGAATGAAGCAACCTTCTCTTCGAAACCGGAGATCCCCGGGAGTTCGCAAAGTCTGCTCAGTCTCTCTAGTTTCATAATCATTCGACCTCCTCAAGGAAAGAAAAGAATCCCGAAAGCAATCGGGCCGAATTCACTACATCACTCACCTGTACAACTTCAACGGGTGTGTGCATGAACATCTGAGGAAGTGAGAGGAGCAGTGTCGGTGTCCCAGAACCGGCAAGTTGAACGACATCGGCATCGGTTCCGGTATGCCCGGGACCGTAGTCATACTGGAAGCTATGACCGTGATCCTTCGCGTAGTCTTCTATCTTCCTGAAGTATTCTTTGTGAATGTTCGGACCTCCAACCGTCAGCACAGGTCCCTTTCCAAGCTCTATGTTATCTTCTTTGCTGTGATGGGTAACATCCATAGCCACACCGAGCTCAAGAGCTAGTTCTTCGGCTGCCGCCTTTGCTCCCATGGCACCAACTTCCTCGCGAGTCGTGAACACAAAGTAAAGAGTTGGACAGTTGACGTATTTTGCCATTTCTTTCGCCACTTCGATACTGATAGCAGCGCATGCTCTGTCGTCCAAAGACTTTCCAGAAATCTTTCCATTCATTTCGAAAGCTTCAAAGTCAACAACGACCAAATCCCCGATGTCTATCTTCTCAAAATCAGGATTCATGGAAGTATCTATAAAAAGCTCGTCGAATGAAGGGACATCGCCTCTGGAAGACTGCTTCTGAAGATGTGGAGCAAGCATTCCGATGACTCCTCGCCTCTCCTTTCCATCTCTGCACCTTATCTTTACCCTCTGAGAGATAAGGATTTTTGGATCGACGCCTCCCAGCATCTCGAACCTCGCAAATCCCCTATCATCGATGTTTGAAATCACTAGGGACACTTCATCGATGTGAGTAAAGAGTCCGATTCTCCTATTACTACCTCTCTTCACAGCGATCAGGTTACCGATGACATCGGTGTAAATATCATCCACATATGGTTCGATGGCCTCTCGAATAACTCCATGTACTTCATCCTCGTACCCGACTGGTCCGAAGGAGTTCGAAAGATCCATCAGCAACTGATTGACACTCAATTTGTTCCCCCCTTTACTTCGAATTTCACATTATCCGCCTCTTCAACTACGATTCTGCCGGTTCTCACATGAGCAACCGCTGGCAGATCGAATCGATCGTATTCCTGGGTAATATAGTTACCAATCTGGATCAGTGAGGGCTTGAGATCTATGGCCGCGATTATTCCCTCTTCCCCCTGCGAGTATCCAGCCCGAAGTACTCCCCGGGCAGTTCCGAAGATAACTATGCTTCCTCCAGCTATGACTTCCGCCCCTGGATGGATATTCCCCACAACCACGACATCATAGTTGTGCACTACTATCTGACCGGATCTGAGATTCCTCCTGATGATCTGCGCACCTCTGACTTCAGTAATCTTCTCACGCACGAGATCATATTTCTGACCAACCTTGACGTCCTTCTGTTCCATGCTGCCCACAAGAATATCCTTCACATGAACACCCAGATCGCTCAGAAGCGACACTATCTTGACTATGTCATCGGGTTTGCTCGTGTCCTGAGTCAGCATCAGAGAGATTTCATCGCCCTCTGTGAAGAAGTCTTTAGCATCCGCAAACTTCTTCATTATGTCCTGGCGTAGTTCTTCAACGCTTCTGTAAGAATCAATTAGCAGGATTAGGCCTTTTTTAGTCATTCTGAAGTCGATAGGCATTGCGATCACTCCCTTCTTCACGATTTTATCATGAAAAAACGCGGCAAAGTTTCCCGTCGGCGTGAAGGGTGGAATGATTTCCCGGTGATGCATAACGGGTACTTGACCTAAGTAGTATTATAGTG
>LVBU01000004.1 GCA_001603185.1 Thermotogales bacterium Thermo_02
TGCATGTATGGAGAAGTGTAAATTCGATGCTATCAGCATTAAATAATTAGGGTGATAACAATGGAAACAGTAAAACTTACAATAGATAACAAACAGGTTGAAGTACCCAAGGGTACTACAATTTACAAGGCAGCCAGGAAGTTGGGTATTGATATTCCCGTTCTTTGCTACATGGAACTCCACGATTTGGGAGTTGAAAACAAGCCTGCCGGATGCCGTATTTGCGTGGTTGAGGTTGAAGGACGCAGAAACCTTGCTCCCAGCTGTGCAACTGAGTGCGCTGAGGGTATGGTTGTTAAAACCCATACCACCCGTGTTATTAACGCACGTCGCACTGTAATGGAGTTAATCCTTTCCGACCATCCAAAGGATTGTTTAACCTGTCCTAAGAGCGGTCGTTGCGACTTGCAGGATATGGCCATTAAACTCGGAATTCGCGAGATCCCCGGTCAGGAATACGCTGAGATGTCAACATACAAAAAGGACTTTTCTCCATCTATCATCCGTGATGTTGATAAGTGTATCATGTGCCGCCGCTGCGAGACCATGTGTAATGAGGTACAAACCGTTGGTGCACTTAGTGCTGTAAACCGTGGTTTTATGGCTGTTGTTGCACCAGCTTTTGAGCAGGATTTGGAAAAATCGCCCTGTACCTACTGTGGTCAGTGCGTGGCTGTGTGCCCCACCGGTGCATTAACCGAGGTTGACCATACCACAAAGGTTATTCGTGCTATTGCCGATCCTACAAAGACCGTACTTGTACAAACTGCACCTGCAGTTCGTGCGGCTCTAGGTGAGGAGTTTGGTATGAAGCCCGGAACCTTAGTTACTGGTAAGATGGTTGCCGCTTTACGCCAGATTGGTTTTGATTACGTTTTCGATACCGATTTTGCAGCCGACCTAACCATTATGGAGGAAGGTACCGAGCTGCTCGACAGGTTAACCCGATTCCTGAACGGTGACAAGAATGTGAAGTTACCCATTCTTACCAGCTGCTGCCCGGGTTGGGTTAACTTCTTTGAACACAACTTTACCGATATGCTCGATGTACCATCGAGCGCCAAGTCGCCACAGCAGATGTTTGGTGCAATTGCCAAATCATACTTTGCTGAGAAGTTGGGCAAAAAACGCGAAGAATTAGTGGTTGTATCGGTAATGCCCTGCTTGGCTAAGAAGTATGAGTGCCAACGCGATGAGTTTAAGGTTGATGGCAATCAGGATGTTGACTTCTCAATATCAACCCGTGAGTTAGCACACCTTATCAAGGAGTTTAATATCAACTTTGAGGAGTTGCCCGATGATGATTTTGACCGTCCGTTAGGAGAGTCAACAGGTGCTGGTGTAATATTTGGAGCAACAGGTGGTGTAATTGAGGCTGCTGTTCGTACAGCATATGAGGTTTATACTGGCAAACCACTGCCAAGGATCGATTTTACAGAACTCCGTGGTATGGAGGGTATCCGTTCAGCAACCATCGATTTCAATGGATTGCCAATAAACATTGGAATTGCCCATGGATTGGGTAACGCCCGCAAGTTACTGGAAGATGTACGCTCGGGTAAGGCAAATTACCATGCCATTGAGGTAATGGCCTGCCCCGGTGGATGTATTGGTGGTGGCGGTCAACCATTGCACCACGGTAACTCTGCCATTATCAAAGCTCGTATGGAGGCTATTTACCGTGAGGATGCTGGTAAACCAATTCGCAAATCGCATGAGAACCCCTACATAGTAAAACTATATGAGGAGTTCCTGGGCAAGCCCATGAGCGAAAAGGCACACCACCTGCTACATACTCATTATTTCAGCAAGAAAAAGGATATCTACATTAAATAGGGAGGAAACACAAATGTCACATATAAAGCTTGAGCTTAAACCCGAACAGGTAGCCAAGATTAAGGAAATATGCAAGTCGTTTAACAACGACCCGGGCGAACTGATAAATGTATTACACAAGACCCAGGAAACCTTTGGTTACCTACCCGCTGAGGTTCAGGAAGTAGTTGCTGCCGAGTTAAACATTTCGGTTGCTAAGGTGTATGGCGTTGTAACGTTCTACTCGTTCTTCACCATGATACCTAAGGGTAAGCACCCGATTAGCATTTGTACAGGTACAGCATGCTACGTTCGTGGTGCCGAAAAGGTGCTCGATGAATTCAAACGGATACTTAACGTTAAGGTGGGTGAAACCACACCCGATGGCAAGTTTTCATTAAACTGCCTGCGCTGTGTTGGTGCTTGTGGACTTGCTCCGGTAGTGCTGATTGGTGAAAAGGTGTATGGC
>LVBU01000294.1 GCA_001603185.1 Thermotogales bacterium Thermo_02
CGAGTATCATGAGTATTCCCAGAGTGAGTATCAGCATGGCAGAGTGAGACATGTGTCTTACGAGTCTGAGAAGACCCCTTTCGGCTGCAACTCCCAGGAAGAAGGCGAAGACAATCGCCACAGCTACTGCCAGCCAGAGAGGAGCTCCGCTGTAGGTGAGTAGAGAGTAAGCGATATATATACTGAACATACCCATGTTACCGTAAGCGAAGTTCACAACCCCGGTTGTTTTGAATACCAGAACTATACCCAGAGCCACAAGCGAGAAGAGACTTCCGTCTCGTAGTCCGAGTAGAATCTGTTGTATGAATGTTGTCATGGAATCACCTCCTAGGCCCCGAGATACTTTGCCCGAACTAGATCGTTGCTGGCAAGCTCGGCAGAAGGTCCCTGCAATCCAATTGAACCCGTCTCAAGGATGTATGCAGTACTCGATATCTTCAATGCGGCGTTTGCGTTCTGTTCAACGAGGAGTATTGTGAGATTCTTCTCACTGTTCAGCCTGACTAGAAGATCAAAGATCTGTTCGACTATCTTTGGTGCCAGCCCAAGAGATGGTTCATCAAGCATTAGAAGCAAGGGACTTGCCATCAAGGCGCGGCCTATAGCGAGCATCTGCTGTTCTCCTCCAGAAAGCGTTCCCGCTGCCTGACGCCTTCTCTCGGCAAGTATCGGAAAGAGCTGATAGACCATACTCCTGTTTTCAAGTGTCTCGGACTTACTTCTGACTTTGTAGGCGCCGGCCATTAGGTTTTCCTGTACTGACATTGCGGGAAACAGCTGCCTGCCTTCGGGACACTGAACGATTCCAAGGCTCACTATCCTGGAAGAGTCCTCTCTGGATATCTCCTTCTCTCTGAACTTTATCGAGCCGGAACGCGACTTCACTAGTCCGGATATAGTCTGGAGCGTCGTGCTCTTTCCTGCGCCATTCGATCCGAGAAGACAGGTGATTTTCCCCTCTTCCACTTCAACAGAGATTCCTTTGAGAGCGCAGACATAACCGTAATAGACTTCTAGATTCTTTATGCTAAGCATATTTGCTCTCTCCCAGATATGCCTCAATGACCTTCGGATCGTTCTTAACTTCATCGCGACTGCCTTCGGCTATCTTCTGTCCGAAATTCATGACTGTTATCCTGTCGGAAATATCCATTACCAGTTGCATATCGTGTTCAACGAGGAAGATCGTGATACCCATCTTCCTGCTGAACCTCCCTATTAACTCTTTAATCTCGGAAGTCTCAACGGGGTTAAGACCGGCTGCCGGTTCGTCGAGCATCAGAAACTTGGGATCGCACATCAGTGCGCGACCTATCTCAACCATCTTCTGAAGTCCGTACGGCAGCATTCCGGCGAGGGTAAACAGTCTATTCTTCAGATTCAGCATTTCGGCGATTTCATAAACCCTCGTCCAGGTAGCTTTTTCCTCTTCAACGACTTTGCCGCTTCGAAATGCCTGAGACCAGATTCCCTGCTTGAACTCCCTGTGATGCCCCACAAGAAAGTTCTCGCCAACCGTCATAAACTTGAACAGCTCCAGATTCTGAAAGGTTCGAGAGAGACCTTTTCCAATGACCTCATAAGGCTTCAGCCTTTCTAGAGACTCTCCTTCGAAAGCTAGCTGGCCGCCGGATGGTCTTACCACACGCGTTATAGCATTGAAAACTGTAGTCTTTCCAGCCCCATTCGGACCTATGAGAGCGTGAATAGAGCCCTTCTCGACGTTCATGCTAAGATTGTTTACGGCGACAACCCCACCAAATCTTACGGTGAGGTTCTGCACTTCAAGCTGGATCATAACTCACCATCCTTAAAAAGCAAAAGAAGGTGGCACTATAGTGCCACCTTCGACAAGCTATCAGTCAGCCAGACTTATCCAGTCGTGCAGAGTTGTCCATAGCTGGTCCTTAACTACCATTATGTACATCTGCTGCACACCCGTTCTACAATAAGTGTCATCCAGATCAAAAGGCCTGTAGGTAATTTCTGGAGCTATCAAACCGGCCCAGCCGCTCATTGTCTCGAGAGCCTTAACCAGCTTCTCTCTGGTCGGTTCTTCTCCAGCCCTCCTGAGTCCCTCCGCAAAGACTTCTGCCGCAATGAATCCGGCGGCCGCATATGCATTTGGAATCTCTCCGGGGAAGGTCTCCTGATAGATCTCCACATACTTAAGGAAACCGGGTGCTTCCGCATCTGCACTGACCCATGCCAGAGCCTGGAAGCCCTCGGAAGCCTCTCCGGCAAGCTGAATAAGAGTAATATCGGGGTTAGCGTAAGAGCCAACCATAGTAGCCTTGAACTCATAGTCGGCTGCTTGCTTGAGGAAACTCGGACTCTGTGGAGTCCACATCACCATGTACAGCGCGTCGACCTTGGCGTCGATCAGTTTGAGAATTTCGTTGTCAAATACGACCTTTGTCGGATCTACAGCCAGCGACTGAACAAGCGCGTTGGGATAGCCGTTGTCCTTCAGCCAGGCACTGAAATTGCTCAGAGCTTCCTTGCCTGCGTCGTCCGCCCTGTAGATTATCCCGACTCGCTTTGCCTTTACTGTTTCCATGAGATACTTTGCGGCGATAGCGCCTTCGGTAATGTAGTTAGGTTGTACTGTAAAGACATACTCTTTCGGAGGAATTGCCAGGATGCTCGAACCGCTTCCTTGATAGACAAAGGGCACTCCACCACTGTTCAGATAATCCATAACTGCCAGCACCCCGGGTGTTCCGAGACCACCAACAATGGAGAAGACCTTGTCTTGCTCGACCATTCTTTTGACTTCAACCACTGTCTTCGAGGGGTTGAACTGGTCGTCGGCTCCGATGAGTTCGATCTTCCTGCCGTAGATACCTCCGTTGTTGTTTACCCAGTTGAAATACGCATCGATTCCCTTCTTCATCGAGACTCCGATTGGAGCGACTGGTCCGGTAAGGGCCTGGAACGTTCCAATAACGACCTTATCTGGATAGACTCCGTCGCTCGCCACCATACTGGCAGAAAGCAATACTAAGACCATTGCTAAGACCAACAGTATTCTCTTCACTTGCGTCACCTCCCATTTAGTTCGATAACTTAGACACTAGCAAATAAGCGGATGGTTCCAATCCTCTGCTAGTTAAGCACTTCCCGGCCAAAGCAGTAGATATAACCGCCTTTCAAAGACCGAGATAGGATTTCTTCACATGCTCATTATGCATCAAATCATCTGCGTTACTCTCAATGGCGAGAGTACCGTTTTCAATTACATAACCCCGGTCGATAACCTTAAGACCCTGCCTGACGTTTTGCTCCGAAAGTAGTATTGAAACCCCTTCGGTCTTGATTATTGAGAGCTTTTCAAACAGCTCTGAGACAAGCGAAGGTTGCAATCCAACCGATGGTTCGTCAAGTATCAGAAGCCTGGGTATCGACATTAAGGCTCTTGCGACGGCAAGCATCCTCTGCTGGCCACCGCTCAAGGTCCCGGCGAATTGATAGACACGTTCTTTGAGTATTGGAAAGATCTTGAAGACAAACTCAAGCCTTTCAGGTATTCTTTCCCGGGCTTCCTTGATATAAGCGGCTCCGATTTTGAGGTTCTCAAGAACAGTCATTATCGGGAAAAGCTCGCCGTCCTGAGGGACCACGGCGATTCCCATTCTTACTATTCTGTGAGTTTCGAATGGGAGCAATGACTGTCCCTGGAAAGTTACACTGCCGCTCGATGGTTTAACAAGACCGATAACTGAGTTGATAAGGGTAGTCTTCCCTGCTCCGTTTGGACCGAACAGTCCTACGGCCTCCGATCCTACGTGGAAGGAGAAGTCCCTGATAACTTGAATTCTTCCGTATGAGACGTTTAAGTTCTTTGCATCCAGCATCAGGCATCCTCCCCCAGATAAGCGCTAATAACGTTATGCTGCATCGAGACCTCGCTATAAGGTCCCTCGGCGATTATCTCACCTCTGTCAAGAACAATAACTCTTTCGGTCAGTTCCCTTATCACACTCATTACGTGCTCAATTATGCACACCGTGACTCCACTATCCCTTAGCTTCCTGACAGTGTTAATCATGTCTCTCGTTTCGTCCATATTCAGGCCGGACATCACCTCATCAAGGAAGATAAGCCTCGGGTTTGTTGCCATTGCTCTCGCGAGTTCAATCTTCTTGATGTCAAGCACTGTTATCTTGTCAAAATGCGTATCGAGTTTCTCCAGACCTATCCGGCTGCAGATCTCTTCGGCCTCCATTCTTGCCTGCCTGAGAGTTCGCTTCTCTCCGAAAAGTCCCCCAACCATTACATTCTCTACAACAGTCATATTCTTCAGAGGTCTGGCGATTTGGAAGGTCCTGGCAATCCCGAGGCGACACCTCTTATGCGTTGGCAGAAGAGTGATATCCTTATCCTCAAAGATGATCTTTCCCTCATTGACCCAGTGTATGCCTGATATCAGATTAGTCAGAGTGGTCTTCCCGGCTCCGTTAGGGCCAATGAGGCCGAGAATCTCTCCCTTTGCTATATCCAGTGAGACGTTATTCACCGCCACGAGTCCACCGAAATGCTTTGTAACATTCTGTACTTTCAAAATACTGTCCATTCTTCACTCCCCCCTAACGATGCTTTCTCTCAGAGATGAAATCCCGAATTGTTCCGTAGACTCCTCTGGGAATGAAGAGGACGACGAGAACGATAATCACGCCGTATATTATCAAATGACCGTAAGGCATCATGAGCTTCAGGTACTCTGAAGAGAGACCAAGGATTATCGCTCCGACGATTGGTCCAATAGTCGAGTAAATTCCACCCACGAGAGCCATCGAGATCGGCAGTAGAAGATAGTGAGCAGAGAAAGTACTCTCGGGCGAAACGAATCCATACTGCTGCGCGTAAGCGGCTCCGACAACTCCCTGAATCATGGAAGTCACGACGAAGACGAAAATCAGATACTTAAAGATATCTACACCGTGCGACTTGGCAACTACTTCGTCGGCCCTTATTGAGTCAACGGCGAAATGTATCCTGGTGCGTTTAAACAACTCTGAGATCACAATAGTCCCGAGAGCTATCCCGAGCATCAACCAGTATATCTTGGTTGAATCGTAATCAAAAAGCGTTTGGTAGACTATTTTCCCGCTTGGACCTCCGGTGATCTTGTGAAGATTTCTTATAATGACAGAGAACACACTCGCCAGAGCAAGCGTGGTTATCGCGAAGTATATTTCTCTCAATTTTAGAATCGCTATTCCAAGAACTAGAGCTATACTGCCGGCTACTAACCCGCCGATAATTATGCTCGTGTATGGATCGACACCAAGATCTGCAGATATTATGACGGCTGTATAT
>LVBU01000295.1 GCA_001603185.1 Thermotogales bacterium Thermo_02
ATATAATCTTTCCAGGGCAAAAGGAGTAATAAAGGAATTAAACTACGCCGTCATAGTTGAAGGGTATTTTGATGTAATGGCCCTTTATGAAGCCGGTGTTTCTAATGTTGTTGGATTGCTGGGTACAGCCCTTACAGATCGTCATTTGCGGATACTAGGCAATTTCACGAAGAACCTTTTGTTTTTTCTGGATTCCGACTCGGCTGGCCAGATGGCTACACTTAGATCCATTGATGTTGCCGAAAGACTGGACTTTGCTACTGCAGTGGCTCTGGTAAGAGGCGCCAAAGATCCCGCTGATTTGTTCTCTCTGAAAGGCTCTCAAGGAGTGCAAGATGCCCTCACCTCCTCAATGCCCGGTCCAGTTTTCAGGGTTGAGTTGCTGTCCAGAGACCTGGATCTCTCAATCCCACAGGGGAAGAAGCGCTTAATCGAATCCGTAAGACCGTACATCGAGAGTTTTCGTAGTTCAGGGAATCTCTCAACTGTACAGCTTACAATTAAGTCACTGTCTGAGAAGACGGGATATTCGGAGGACGAACTCGCTCCCTTAATGAGAAACAGGACCGATGCGCATGAAGAAGCACGAGCCAACACTACAGTCACTCTAAAGATGAAGGATTTATTGAGGGTATACCTTCAGTATCCGTCACTAAGGAGTCGAGTGAGCAGGCAACTTGAACTCATGGAACCAGGCAAGGAAATGCGAGAGCTATTGAGGGGGATGAAAAAGGGTCTAGAACTTGAAGACCTGCTGGATTTGGTTAACGAGGAGTTCGGCAGAGAGATAATTGAACTGGCATCAAGTTGCATTGATGAGGATTTAGCCGCGAAAATCATAGATACTACGAATGACTATACGAACAAGAGACTTGTAGAAGAGCAAATCGCAGAAATCGACCGAAAGCTATCGACGCTTGAAGACAAGGAGGCGAAGACTGCATTGTTAATCAGGAGAATGGAACTAAGGAGACTGCTCGTCAGAAAGAGAAAGGGTGGCGATTGATGTGGAGAAGAGAAGAAAAAAATCAAAACCGGAAGTAGACGAGATGGAAGAAAACGTACAGTCTCTGGCAGCAAAGATCGTTGAAGAAGACGGTGAAGACAACGCAAGTGAAGCGAACGGGGAAAACGGAGAATCCAGCCTGCCAATAACTAAAGAAGAGATCGAAAAACGTATCAAGAGACTTCTTAAGCAGGGCAAGAAGAAAGGGTACATAACATACGAAGACATTGATAGTGCCTTTCCGCCAGACTATGAAGGGTTCGACTCGACTCTCGTGGAGTCAATTTATGAGGAATTCGAGAAGAACAAGATAAACATTCTGGAGAAAGAACCCGTTGACGAAGATGACGATGTGGACGATGAGGCCCATGAAGAGATAGTGTCTCTTCTGGAAACCTCCCCGGAAATGTACGACAATATATCCCTGAAAGACCCGATAAAAATGTATCTGAAGGAGATAGGAAAGATATCGCTGCTTACACCCAGTCGAGAGAGAGAGCTTGCAAGAAGAGCCCAGAAAGGAGATCCGAAGGCCAAAGAAGAATTGATAACCGCAAACTTGAGGTTGGTAGTATCTATAGCAAAGAGATACATTGGCCGTGGTTTGACGTTTCTTGACCTGATACAGGAAGGCAATATTGGGCTCATAAAAGCGGTGGAAAAGTTTGACTGGAAGAAAGGGTACAAGTTCAGCACTTATGCCACATGGTGGATAAGACAGGCTATTACCAGAGCGATTGCTGATCAGGCTCGAACGATCAGAGTTCCCGTACATATGGTGGAGACGATAAACAAACTGAACAAGGTTATAAGAGAGCATTTGCAGGATCACGGAGAGTATCCCACAATCGAAGAACTGGGAAAGATAACAGGAAAGACACCGGAGAAAATCGAAGAGATACTTGCAGCTTCCAAAGAGACCGTTTCGCTTGAGTCACCTATTAGCGGAGATGAAGAGTCTACAATGGGCGATTTCATTCATGACGATTCTCTAGAGCAGCCAGAAGAAGCGGCAATGAAGATGCTTTTGAGAGAACAGATCGATCAGATACTCGACACGCTTTCTCCGAGAGAGGCTATGGTTCTGAAAATGCGTTATGGTCTTCTTGATGGCAAAACCAAAACACTTGAAGAAGTTGGGCAGTTCTTCAACGTTACACGAGAACGCATTAGACAGATAGAGGTCAAAGCTCTTAGAAAACTACGACATCCGTCAAGAAGCAAACAGCTCAAGGCTCTTCTGGGAATGCTCAATAGCTCAAAGCGAGAATAGATTTCGAATATGATTACAACCTCTTAATTTAAGTA
>LVBU01000296.1 GCA_001603185.1 Thermotogales bacterium Thermo_02
AAACGACTTTTCGTCCTTTGAACCTGAATCTCGAGATTCCATATGAGGCCATAGCACCTACCAGCAAAGAGATAGCTGTCGATGACAACCCCACTATGAGACTGTTCTTGATTGAAGGCAGGAAATCACTCTTTCCAAGCACTCTCTCGTAACTTGTGAGATTTGGGTTGAAGCTGAAGGGATTTGTGTTGCGAATATCCAGATCTCTCTTGAATCCGCTGCTGATTATGATGAATATTGGAAATAGCTCTACCGCTACTATTATCAGTGCTATAGCGAATAGAACCCACTTTGTTATCGCCCTTTTTCTCCTCATTTTCGCCATAAATACCACCAGACCTCAAAGTGTGTCGACGTCCATATTCTTTCTTACCAGACCGAAAGCAAACAAAAGACTGACAATTATGAGAATGACGGCCATGGAAGAAGCGTAGCCCAGCTTACCAAATTCGAAGGCCTGCTTGTGAATATAGAGCGAATAGAGCATAGTCGCGTTTCCCGGACCTCCATTAGTCATGACAAAGACCTCGGAGAATATCCTCAAAGCGTCTATGGTTCTAAGAAGAATCGCCGTAGTTATAGTCTGCTTCAACATTGGAATCGTTATCAGAAAGGTCTTCTTGAAGAAGTTTGCACCATCGAGCTCGGCAGCCTCCATTATATCGGCGGGAAGGCTTTTGAGTCCTGCATATAGAATCATGAACATGAAAGGCCACATTCTCCAGACATCCTGAACTATAACGGCGGTATATGCGAGACCGCTATCGGAAAGGATTCCTCTGGACGCATCGAAGCCAAAGATCTCAAGCAGATAGCTTATAACTCCGTATCCCGGTTGAAGCATCAATCTCCAGGTAAGGCCGGAGAGCACCGGTAGTGTGAAGACCGGTAACAATAACAGTGTTCGCAGCAATCCCGCAGCTGGAAACTGCCTGTTGAAAAGTATGGCTACGAAGAACCCTATTACGAGCTGAATAGGTATTGCGATGAATATGAACCCCAGCTGAAGAGAAAGCGAATGCCAGAACTGCCTGTCTTTGAAGAGATCAAGGTAGTTTTGAAATCCAATAAAGGCCCTTCTCCCGTCATCGACCTGTGCCCAGTTGAAAAAAGACAGTACAACCGAATATATGATCGGAAATACCAGGACTACACCGACAATGATGAGAGCAGGCAAAATGAAATAAAGATAGGAAAGAACTCCCTTGCGGGAGTTCCTTCGAATTAATCTGTTACTAATTTCCATACTTGTCGAGTAATGCCTGCACCTGGTTTACCATGTTGTCTATAGCGATTGCAGGATCGACAGTCCCGAGTACTGCGGCCAGCCAGTTTACTTTGATCTGTTCGGAGATCTCTGGATAGTAGACCGACCTGTTAGGTCTGCTGACTGCGAAGAGTCCGGACTCGGCCATTCCTTCGTACCATGGTTTTGTCTCAAGCAGAACAGGATTTGTAAGAAGATCGGTTCTTACAGGGGTCATTCCATCTTCAGCAAGTTTCATTCCGGCATCGTAAGAGTTCAGCCAGTAAGCAAACTCTGCTGCCGCTGAGACATTTGTCGAAGCCTTTGGAATTCCAAAAATCCAGCAACCCCTTACCGCAGCCCTGGCAGATGGACCGGCCGGCGGCGCGGTATATACTATCTTTCCAACAACCAGAGATTCGTCTTCGTTTTCGTGTGAGGGGATAATCCCTGGCCACTGGAACATCGAGAAGACCTTTCCGTCGCTGAAGGCCGCTATTCTTTCGGCATGACCCATATCATTGGCGCCTGGAGGGGCATACTGCATAAGTCTTCTGTAGAAGAGAATGGCTTCGAGCGCTTTCTCTTTGTCGAGTGTTATGACATACTTGCCGGCAACATCCTGCATGAAGTGCGTACCGAAGGCTTCAAAGAACATTATGGCCTCGCAGGTTGCTCCTTCCGTGTTCTTTGTAAACGGTGCCCAGCCATATATTCCCTTTGTTCCAAAGAATTCTGCCATGTTTGCGAGCTGATCAAGCGTTTCGGGAACTCTCAGCTCATAGCCAAACTTTTCCATGAATTCCTTCTTGTACTGCGGATTTTCGACCAGATCCTCTCTGGTTATCCAGACATATACGTTTCCGTTTATTGGGATTCCCTGGATCTCGCCCTTCCAGAGGGCAGCTTCAAAGATCGCCTGAGGAATCTCTGTGGTGCTTATCTTCTTGAAGGTCTTTCCCTCGGGCCATTTAGAGTAAGGAACAAGAAGATCTCCGAACTTAGCGACGTTACCTTCATCGATAGCTACAAGGTCGTAGTTTGCTCTGTTCTCAGTGACATTGAGAGATGTCTTCTGGAGCATAGAGCCTGATGGTATCAACTCGAGATCGACTTTAATTCCAGTTGCCTTTTCGAAATCCTTAAGATTCGCTACCCAGGCCTGTGTGTGGGCGTCGTCCCAGGCAAGAACTTTGATAGTTGTGGCACCGAACGCAGTTAAACACAACAGGGCTAGAAAGAGAACTACTAGCAGTTTCTTCATAAGTGAACCTCCCTTTTTTGAAGTTGAACATGGCTAAGAAAGAGAACTAACAGATAACAAAGGATCTGCTTGAATGATTCTACAACAAACGATAGGCAAATAACAACATATAATTAAAGGCGTTAACTAATACAAGCATAGCCATAGATGACTATGGAGAAGATACATCAAGACCATGCTTGATAATCCTCCCTAACTGCTCATAAAGGGAGAAGATAGCATTTAGCAATTCAGGGT
>LVBU01000297.1 GCA_001603185.1 Thermotogales bacterium Thermo_02
TTCATATAAGCAGTATGATTAACCTCTATAATGGACCGGAACTCGGTATAGTTCAAATCATGATTCTTTCTATGGTTGTTTCCGTATTTGGTACCATCGGGGACATTGCAGAGTCTTCATTCAAGAGATATCACGGAGTCAAGGATTCTGGAAATATACTTCCCGGTCATGGTGGTATGCTAGACCGAGTGGACGGTGTGCTTTTTGTCACACCAATGTTCTATATATTTTTGACTTTGTTGACCTGAGGAGGTCCATCGTGAGTTACATGACTGGAGCGGAGATAAGAGAGAGCTATCTCAGATTTTTCGAATCTAAAGACCATATAAGATTACCGAGTGCATCGTTGATCCCGAACGATCCGCAGTTAATGTTTACAGTTGCCGGAATGGTTCCTTTCAAGCCAATCTTTTGGGGCAAAGTCGAACCGACTCACACTAGAGTGACGACCTGTCAAAAGTGTGTAAGGACAAACGATATCGATAATGTTGGGCGAACCCCCAGACACCAGACTTTCTTCGAAATGCTTGGCAACTTCTCCTTCGGAGATTATTTCAAAAGAGAAGCTATAAAATGGGCATGGGAATTCGTCACTGAGTATCTGAAGTTGCCTGAGAACAGACTATGGGTTTCTATATATCTAGATGACGATGAGGCTTTCGATATATGGCACACAGAAGTCGGAGTTCCCGATAAGAAGATCGTACGTCTTGGAAAAGAAGATAACTGGTGGGGACCCGCAGGACCAACAGGACCTTGCGGACCCGATTCAGAAATATTCATAGATAGAGGGACCGGGGAAAACTGTCCGGATCCCGATAACTGTAGTCCGGCATGTAGCTGTGGAAGGTTCCTGGAGTTCTGGAACCTCGTCTTCACCGAGTACAATCAGGACGAAGAAGGCAGACTTGTTTTTCTCGACAGAAAGAACATCGATACCGGCTTCGGTCTTGACAGGGCGGCATCTATTCTTCAAAATGTCGATTCCAATTTCGATACAGATATGTTCAGACCCATAATCGACAGAATCCAGGAAATCACGAGTGTGAAGTACGGTGAGAAGAAGACATCCGATGTTTCGATACGAGTAATAGCAGACCATGCCAGGTCTATCGCCTTCATGATTTCCGATGGAATTCTTCCCTCAAACGAAGGTCGAGGGTATGTTCTGAGAAGAGTGCTTCGCAGGGCTATTCGACACGGCTCCCTTCTTGGCTATACCAGGCCATTTCTTTACAGAATCATCGAAACGGTTACTGTAAACATGGGAAAAATCTATCCTGAGCTGGTTGAACGCCTTTCATTTACACAGGAGATGACCCTTAAAGAGGAAGAGAGATTCCTCTCCACTCTGGAAAACGGTGAGAGACGCCTTAGAACAATGTTACTGAACAAGAAGGAACTTACCGGAGATGAGCTCTTCTCTTTACACGATACCTACGGCTTTCCTCTAGAACTGGTAGAAGAGATAGTTGGCGAAAGCGATATCAAGCTCGACAGAGAAGGGTTCAAAGAGGCCATGAACAAGCAGCGTGAAAGAGCAAGGGAAGCCCTTGGCGAAAGGGAGTATCTGGAAAACATAGATGCTTACTCCAGACTCTTTGCCAGCACCGGAAACAGCAAGTTCACAGGTTACTCGAAGATGATCGACAATTCGACCATACAGGCCATTCTGATTAACGGACTGGAGGTTCCTTCTCTTAAGGAGGGAGAAACCGGTGAGATAGTCGTGGCTAATACTCCATTCTATGCTCAAAAGGGTGGCCAAATAACGGATACAGGATATGTTGAGACCAAAGACGGATCTGCCAGAGTCGAATATGTCTTTTCGCCATATCAGGAGATGATAGTCCACAGAGTCACCGTCGTTAAGGGAGTCATAGTTATAGGAAGCGAAGTAGAGCTCGCAGTAGACAGAGACAGAAGGCTTTCGACCATGCGAAATCATACTGCAACTCATCTACTGCATTCGGCATTGAGAAAGATCCTTGGCGACCATGTGCATCAGTCTGGTTCGCTGGTTCTACCAGACAGACTGAGATTTGATTTCTCTCACTTCCAGTCACTGACTTCCGAGCAGCTTAAGGAAATAGAGAACCTTGTAAACTTCGAAATTATGAAGGCTGTGCCGGTGGAAGTCGAAGAAGTCGATTTCAGTGAAATCAAAGGGAGTGATGTCACGGCTCTCTTCGAAGAAAAGTATGGAGACAAGGTAAGAGTGATCTCAATAGAAGACTTCAGCAAAGAGCTGTGCGGAGGAACTCACGTTAGAAATACAGGAGAGATCGGTCTTTTCAAAATCCTGTCTGAAACATCGGTAGCGGCTGGAACCAGAAGAGTTGAAGCTATCACCGGAATGGCTTCTCTTGAAGTGTTGCAGAGATTATCGGAAAGAGAGAGATTCCTGCGAGAACTGCTGGAAGTTCCCGAAGACAAGATGATAGAGAGACTGGATGGACTCTTGAGAGAACTCAAGGACAGAGAGAGATTCATAATGCAGCTCAAGGAACGCTTACTCTCCGGCGACTCTATCTCCGATGACAGAAGAATCCAGATAGACGGAACCAATGTCCTGGTGAGAAAAGTAGAAGGAGCTCCTTCAAACGCCTTGAGGAACGCCTCGGATGTACTTCTCGGAAAAGAAGGAGGAGGAATCGTAATAATTTTCAATGAGATGGAGGATTCGATCTCATTTGTTGTTAAAGTCCAGAAGGACCTTACCAAAAGGTTCAATGCAGGCGAAATTGCGAGAAAGATAGCAAAGGAAATCGGAGGAGGAGGAGGAGGTCGTCCCGATTTTGCTCAGGCAGGCGGAAAGGAGATCGACAAACTCCGCGGGGTCATTCAGAATATTGATGAATATCTTCGATAAAGAGGCAGATAACGAAAAACGTGGAGCTCTCTTCCCGAACGCTACCAATCCGGAAAGCCTCTCGCTTGACAGTCTATCGTTTGTGGGCGATGCTGTTTACACTCTCTTCTTCAGACTGGTAACGCTCTCAACGGCACGCAGAAGAGCAGGTTTTCAGCACGATATCGTGACCGAATATGTCAGCGCAAGTGGTCAGCGAAAGGCTCTGGAGATTCTGACTCCCTTTCTGAACAGTGAAGAATTGAGTATTGTGAGACGGGGCTATAATTCCAGAGGAGCAAAGAAACATGGGGACGACGAGGACTACAGAAGGGCAACCGCCCTGGAGGCTCTGGTTGGTTACATTTATCTCAAAGGTGACCATAACCATCTGAAAGAGTTGCTGGAGAGGGTGATTTGATTAATGTATCTGCACGGTAGAAATGTGCTTAGAGAACTACTGAATCTAAAGGTCTCTGGAGTAAAAGTCAAGAACATACTCTTCACAGATCAGAGTAACGTTGACGGGCAGTTGAAAACTCTGATTGACGAAGCAAAAAAAGCAGGTTACAGGACGGAGATAGCACCACCGGAGAAACTAGCCAATCTTTCCAGAGAGAAAAAGCACCAGGGAGTAGTGATAGAACTCAAAGAGTTTCCCTACAAAGATCCCACTGACTTTTTTGAAGAGACCTCATCTCGTTACAGCTCGACTCTGGTCCTGCTAGATCAGATTCAGGACCCTCATAATCTGGGTGCAATAATACGCACTTCGGTGGCTGCAGGTATAGATGCAATTGGCATAACTTCAACAAGTTCGGCAGAGATCACTCCCGCAGTCATAAAAGTGTCAGCTGGACTCGCGTTGAGAATACCTATCATGCGAATTGGAAACATGGCCCAATTTCAGGGATTTCTGAAGGAACACGATTACTGGATCTACGCAGCTGACATGTCTGGAGAACCCTACTATGACACTGATTATGACAGGAAATCCGCGATAATTTTCGGTAACGAAGGAAAGGGAGTCAGGAGACTCGTCAAAGAACGCAGTGATATGCTGGTTTCAATACCAATGGAACCTTCTGTAGACTCTCTTAATGTCGCCGCTTCTGCCGCGATAATCCTTTTCAACAGGAGGCACCAGTTAATCGCAAAGGGGAGAGAACCGTGAGAATTCACGAATTACCGTCGGATGTTGTCAGAAAGATCGCCGCAGGTGAGGTAGTAACGGGTTGCTATTCGGTTATAAAGGAGTTAATCGAAAACAGCATCGACGCCAAAGCCTCTCTTATTGAGATAGAGATCAAGTCCGGCGGTAAGGAGTACATGAAGATTAAGGACAACGGTTTTGGCATGACAGGAGCCGAAGCCCGGATCGCTCTCAGACCACACACAACTAGTAAGATTCTGGCTATTGACGATCTTGAGTCTCTGTCAACATTTGGCTTCCGTGGTGAGGCTCTCTCCACAATCGCTTCCGTATCGAGATTACAGCTTTCTTCCAGAACCTCAGGTTCCGATTTGGGATCTACTTTGGAGGTTGTTGCCGGAGAAGTTACAGACGAGAAATTCTTTACGGGCTCAAATGGAACTAGCATAGAAGTATTCGATCTACTCTTCAACACGCCCGCGCGCAGAAAGTTCATGAAATCGGCCGCTATTGAAGGCAGAATGGTTACCGAAATGGTTCAGAGATTCATTCTCTCCTTTGTCGAAGTTGACTTCGTCTATAAAAGGGACTCCCAGTTAATATACGACACCAGGGGATCTTCAGGACTTGAAGAAAGAGCTGTCATGATTTATCCGGAGCTATCTAAAAGAGAGTTGCTATCATTCAGTGAATCTCATAACGGGATTTCGATAAGGGGTCTGGTAACTCTTCCTTCAAGGACTAGACGCAACAGAATGGGAGAAAACATATTCGTCAACGGCAGATACATAAGACAATTTGAACTGAACTATGCACTAGAGAGAGGCTATGGAGAATCACTGGAGAAAGGCAATTTCCCCTTTGCGGTAGTCTTCATTGAGTTAGATCCTTCAGATATAGACGTTAACATTCATCCCCAGAAACTTGAAGTGAAATTCGCCTCAAACACAGTCGTTCTCGATAATCTGAAGAGGGCTGTGCGTTCGGCCATACACGGTGCTGGCAGTTTCACAATAGATATCCTGGATAGACCGGATAGAGATCCCTCTGGTCTCGATGAAAAGATTGCTGAGAGAGTTAATGAACGTCCAGAGAGAAACAAAAGCGTCAGAGAAGATTTCTCGGGAGCTTCTAAGATAAGACAGATGGATTACCCTAAACGTCAAGGCTTTTCGGTCGAGAATGAGGCCATGCCGGTAAGTATTGAGAGAAGGTTTTTTAGAGCCTTTGAGAATTCCGCAGAAAGCAGGCGCGAAGCTATCGAAGCCTTTGAAGCGGCCTTTGTCGGGGTATTTGGAGAGCGGTATTTGATAGCGGAGTCTCAGAACGGGCTCTTGATAATTGATCAGCACGCAGCGCATGAAAGAATACTCTTCGAAAGACTTAGAGAAAGGCCGGCTCAAGCTTCTCAAAAGCTACTTATGGCTATCGAACTGAAATTCGAGAGCACAAAGACGGAGCTCCTTCTATTAAAAGAGAAACAGCTTGAGCAACTGGGGTTCAATTTGTCGATAGAGAGTGATAGAATCTTTTTGACGGCAATTCCACAGACCCTTTCTTCCGGAAATGCGGTGGAAACGCTTGAAGAGATTCTGGACGAAATGCGTCTTGAGGGGTTAGAAGAGCCTGAGAAGGTTTTTGACAATCTCCTTGCGATGATCGCTTGCAAAGCAGCCGTCAGAACTGGAGATAAACTCGATATAGAGCAGGCGCGAGAATTGTTTGGCGAGCTTAAAGAGAGAGAACTGCTGGTCTGTCCACACGGAAGGCCCATCTCTATGGTAATAAGACGGGAGGATCTGGACAGGTACTTTTCCAGATAGACCCCGAAGAGACTAGAACTCTGCATCAAGGGAAACCGGTTTGAATCCGGTACGGTCCCGCCACTGTAAGCGGTTACGAAATCCACATTTGCCACTGGGAGACCGGGAAGGCGTGGAGAAGTAGGTAAACCCGCGAGTCAGGAGACCTGTGCAGAGTTAAGATATCACCATCCTTTCGAGGCAAAGGGATGGTGAAATTCCTTGCAAAAGGGGCGATTATAGTGAAGAAGTACTTACTGACACTGTTAGTGATTCTCTTATTTTCGATCTGCCTTTCGATCGAAATGGTTGATGACCTCGGCAGACTGGTATCGATCGGGGGAATCCCTGAAAGAGTTGTCGTGGCGTCTCCAGCAATAACCGAGTATCTCGAACTTCTCGGTGTCTCATCAAGGATTGTCGGGGTAACCGATTGGGATGCTTTCGCCATTTCAAACACGGTCGATAAGATAGGAAATCTTGTTCCACTTAATCTGGAGAAGGTACTGTCGCTAGATCCCGATCTCGTGCTTATATCAGGGGGATTTCAGGAAGCTGAAGTCTATAAGCTTGAAAACATAGGACTTAAAGCCTTCACGATCAACCCAAACTCCTTTGAAGACATATACCGTAATCTAATGGTACTCGGCAACATCTTTGGAATTCCCGCCAAGGGAAGAGAGGTGGCAACGAATTTCAGGGACGGTGTCCTGGACATTGCAAAGAATGTCTACAATGTTCCGCAGAGCGAGAGACCTAAAGTCATGTTTGTTATGACTGCTGGTTCCTTGAGCGATATATGGACTTGCGGTACGGGTTCTTTTGTCAATCAGGCAATAGCTTATGCAGGTGGAGCCAATGTCGGAGCCCCATATAGCGGAAACAACGGGTGGTTTCCCGTTAGTCCCGAATTCGTCCTGAACACACAACCAGATGTGATTCTTGTCCCTTACTACTATGAGGGTGGACAGGAAGAGGCGATAAGTCACGTAAAGTCTTACAAGCCCTTCTCAGATGTTCCGGCCGTCAAGAATGGACGCGTATATGCAATTTCCGACTCGCTTACATCCTATGCGAATCCCAGATTCATTGACCTTGTGAGAACGATTACGGAGCACCTATATTGAAGCGGATTCTCCTCTTTATTGCTATAACCACAGTATCCCTTATCGGGATGCTGTGGTTATCAACTTTCGGAACTGTAAAGTATTCGATGAATGAAGTGTTGCTGATGCTTCTTGGATCAAACTCCGGTTCCAGGAGTAATATATATATGAATCTACGTTTACCCAGATTGATTGTGGGTTTCCTAATTGGTTCCGGTCTCGCCGTTGGCGGCAACGGTCTACAGCTGACTCTGAAAAACCCGCTGGCCGATCCCTACATAATCGGAATCTCGGCCGGAGCTTCTTTCGGAGCTGTCTTCTCACTCTTTATGAAAGAAGTGGGAAAGATGACCTTAAGTATGGATCTACTGGCCTTTGTATTCGCTGTTCTCTCGGCCTTTTTGACTTATGCAATATCAAGGAGGGGCGGGCGCATTCCAATAACGACGCTAGTGCTCTCGGGAGTAATAGTATCTTCTCTCTTCAATGCGGCCGTTACCTTACTCGTCGTCTTCGCCTGGAGAAATGTTATCACCCTACACTTCTGGTCTCTCGGCTCTCTGTCCGGAGTAACATGGGACGATGCTCTGAAGCTGATACCGGCAATAAGTCTTCAATATGCGATCTTCTCGATCATAAGAAGAAAGATGCTGATAATGGCAGCCGGTGAGGATCATGCAATAACAGTCGGAATTAACCCCGAGCGCATTAAGTTCATTGTGTTTTTCACAGTTTCAATTGTATCGGCAATTGCTGTGTCCACAGCGGGGCTCATCGGATTCGTAGGTTTAATAATACCGCACATGGTAAGACTGGCCTTTGGTACCGATAACCGTCTCAATCTTCCGGCTACCGCACTTCTTGGCGGCCTTTTTCTTATTGTCTGTGATACCTTCGCGCGAACGCTCTTCCAACCGACAGAGCTTCCTATCGGCGCTGTTACTGCGCTTGTAGGAGCACCGGTCTTCATATATCTCTTGAGAAGCAGAGAAGTGACCGGAAATGGCTGATGTAATAACTGTAAGAGATCTACATTTCGGCTACGCAAAGGAAGAGGTCTTGAGAGGGATAGATCTCTCTCTAGAACGGGGAGAGGTTCTTGGAATTCTCGGTCCTAACGGAAGCGGAAAATCCACTTTGATGAGCATACTCTGTGGAATACTGAGAAACTGGCAGGGATCTGTAACGATAATGGATAGAGCTCTCAAAAGTTACCCCTCCAGAAGACTGGCTCAGGTACTTTCCTATATACCTCAAAGCTTCGAACCCTCCTTTGACTTAAAGGTCGAGACGATCGTGTCGTTTGGACGAAATCCACATCTGAAAGGGTTTTCCGCTCTTGGTGCACGTGACTATGTAGTTATTGATGAGGTAATGACTCTTACCGAAACACTCGGATTCAAAGAAAGGTTTTTCAGTACATTGAGTGGGGGTGAGAAACAGAGAGTTGTAATTGCAAAAGCTCTGGCACAGGAAGGCCAGATACTTCTGATGGATGAGTTCACGTCCCATCTTGACCCAGGACATGCGAGGAAGATAGGAAAGATTGCGACAGACCTTGTACGCGCTAAGGGTCTCAGCGCAGTGGCTGTGTTTCATGATCTAAACCAGGCTATCGAGATGTCTGACAGACTTATATTTATGAAAGATGGAGAAATCGCGGCACACGGCAGAGTTTGGGATATTGTAAATCCGGCTGTGATCTGGAACGTATATGGGCTTAGAGCACAGATCATAACAAATCCCGTTACCGAATTACCCCTGGTCGTCTTCTATGACTGATCTAGTGGATTTGTGAGGTCAAAGACTTCTGCTCCAGTTATTCTGACAAGATCCTCAAAAGTTGTCTCTACGGCAGAACCCGAAGTCCCTGCCGCCGGATATACATTCCTGTATTCTTCAAGCCATTTATCGACAAGAATTCTTACTCCTTCGATTCCGAAGGGACAGACACCTCCGGGCAAAAAACCTGTTAGAGTTTCTGTCTGATTGCTGTCGGCGAGACGGGGCTTTTCTCCCGTAACCTTCTTTAGTTTGGATGAAGATACCTTTCTATCGCCAGGGCATACTACAAGAAAGGCTCCCGCTGTTTTGCAGACAAACAGAATTGACTTGGCTATTTGCCCTACTTCTACATCCAGTACTTCGGCAGCCGCAACCGATGTTGGAGTTGAACCTTCGGGGAACTCGTGATACTTCAGTTCTTCCCTCTTCAATACTTCAAGTACCTTTTCAGGAATCATCGCTTTCCCCCTTTGAAGAGTTTCGAAAGATATTCACTATCTGCTCATCTGCTATGTTACTATATTCTGTATAAATTTGAAGGGAATCGATCAAAAATGACGTTACTATCAAGAGGAAGAACTGCGGAAATATATAGTATCGGGGAAGACAGGATATTGAAGCTATTCTTGCGCGACTTTCCCTATAACTCTGTGGAAAATGAATTCAGGAATACTGT
>LVBU01000019.1 GCA_001603185.1 Thermotogales bacterium Thermo_02
GTGCCTTATATCCCCATTGCTTAATCTAGGGGCTTTACGGCACTTTTGGTAAAAAGAAGGTTTTGTTGAAGAACGCTTCTATCGAATTGACATGGAAGACACTTCTACGAAAAGAAGATGGAGTAATGTTTTCTATCTGGAGACTTATTTTGCATCATACTCTCAGCGAGACTTTTGGTTATACGTATACAGAAGACGCTGAACCTCGTCGATTTCTAGCCGAGCCGCTTGAACCCTCTATCTACTAATGCTTCGACATCGTCGAGTGCAACCCTAATCCTTGCAGAACCCGACTCTACAGAGGCCTTCGCAACTGCAATGGCAACTTTGCGCGCTATTCCAGGCTCGAAAGCCTTAGGGAGTATGTAATCGGCCGATAGTCTGTCATCGCCTACGGCATCGGCGAGCGCATCGGTCGCCATGAGCTTCATGGATTCATTGATGTCTCTTGATCTTACATCAAGGGCACCTCTGAATATACCCGGGAACGCGAGAACGTTGTTGATCTGGTTTGGAAAGTCGGATCTACCGGTTGCGATTATCTTTGCCCCGGACTCTTTGGCCAGATCTGGCATAATCTCCGGCACGGGATTGGCCAATGCGAAGACGATAGCTTCTGATGCCATGGATCTAATCATTTCGGCTGAGACTATTCCCCCGACTGAGGTCCCGATAAAAACGTCTGCTCCTTTCACGGCCTTTGCCAGATCACCGGAAAGGTTTTCCGGGTTGACCTTTTCGACTATCTCGCGGTGGAATTCATTCAAGAGGGTTCTTGGATCGTTTCTGTTGAGAATCCCGTTTCTGTCTACCGCGACTATGTTTCTAACACCGGCCGCGAGCAACATTTTAATCGTCGCCCCTCCAGCTGCCCCGATACCGACCGTGGTGACCTTGATATCTTCCATCTTCTTGTTCACGATCTTCAATGAGTTTCTCAACGCCGCGATTGCCACAATAGCCGCTCCGTGTTGATCATCGTGGAAGATCGGTATGTCTAGCCTTCGCTGAAGTTCTTGCTCGATATAGAAGCATTTCGGAGAGGATATATCTTCCAGGTTCACTCCACCGAACGTTGGGGAGAGGGCCTGCACAAAAGCGATTATCTCATCGGGTTCATGGACATTTATACACAGAGGAAAAGCGTCAATATTCCCGAACTCCTTGAACAACACGGCCTTACCTTCCATAACAGGCATCCCCGCCTCAGGGCCAATATCTCCAAGACCGAGAATGGCCGTTCCGTCCGACACAACCGCTACATAGTTCCATTTGTTTGTGTAATCGTAGACCAGTTCGCTATTCTCGTGAATGATTCTGCAAACGTCGGCAACCCCTGGTGTATAGGCAAGTGACATAGCTTTCATACTATTCACGCTGACTCTGCTCTTCACCTCGAGTTTGCCGCGTAGTTCTTTGTGTAATTTCAGTGCCTCTTCGTTCAAAATAATCACCCTCTATTCATAAGGAAAACGTCGTTCCCATAAGAATCAATCGCAACGAATAATGGAAAATCTCTGACCTGAACCCTGAATATCGCTTCCGTGCCGAGATCGTCGAAGGCCTCGATTCTCATACTGTAAATCCTCCCGGCAAGAGCGGCTGCTGCACCGCTGGGAGCCAAAAAGTAAACCCTTTCGTATTTCTTACAGAGTGATACAGCTTTCTGACTCCTATTTCCCTTACCTATCGTAGCCAAAACGCCTTCTAGATAAAGCATCTCGAGAAATGAATCCATCCTCGCCGAAGTTGTAGGGCCTATTGCTCCAAAGGAGTTCTTTGACGGTTTCGCCGGTCCCGCGTAGAAGACTATCGTCCCGTCAAGAGAAACCGGTAGCTCTTCGCCTTCATCGAGCATCTTCTTAAGTCGTTTCTGTGCGGCGTCTCTCATGATAAGAAGCTCGCCAGAATACTGGAGTTCGTCGCCCGCACGCAATTCTCTAATCCTCAAGGATTACTCTCCCCTTTCTGGCGATATAGCAGTCAGTCGCGAGCCCAACCGGCAATATAGCGATGTGCGATGGATAAGTCTCAATGTGTACCGAGTAAGCGGTTATACCTCTTCCCAGACCTTGATAGCCTATCTTCAGACTGTTGATTTCTCGAAGTATTCTCTCTTCCAGAGCCGCGTAGTCTTCATCATGATGCCTATCATCGAATGATCTTGTGAGAGCAAATTTGGCAAGCACCATTGCCTTGTCCGAACTACCGCCTATCCCTATACCTACTTTCAGCGGAGGACAACCCCGGGCCGCGCTCTCTCCAAGAGACGTTACAACAATCTTGACAAGATCGTCCTTAGTTGCAGTGGGATTCAACATGAAAAGTCGGGAAAGATTCTCACTTCCCCCTCCTTTCACGAGGAATCTAATCTCTAGCTTGTCTCCTCTAACTGGAAAGAGATGGCATATGATCGGCGTGTTGTCCCCGGTATTTTCTCTTTTGAGCAGAGGATCAGACACTATTGAGCACCTGAAAGGTTTATTGACGTAAATCTTCTTGACTGCCGAGTTCAAGGTCTCCGTTATTGGCTCTTCAAGAGTAACTTCGTTTCCTTGAGAGACGAAGAACTCTAGAAAACCAGTATCCTGGCATATCGGAAGCCCTGTCTCCTTTGCTGTGATCGCGTTTTCCCGCAACACGCTGGAGAAGGGTCCTTCATAAAGATTGAGCAGTTCGACAATCCTCTGATCCATCTCAGTGTTCGCCTTCGAAATCGCTTCTTCGAGACTTCCGATTATTCTTTTGGCCCGAATCATATAAACTCTACCTCTTCAACCCAGAGCGTTGAAATCTGCCGATAAACGCTTCTCGCTATCAACTACTCGTTCAATGAGTTCGTCGAGTGAGTCCGTGATCAGATACGCTTTCTCTTCTATAGAACTTACTACACTTTTCATCCCGGAGATTGAAGGACCACCAGGAATGTTGCGTATTTGCACAAAATGCTGGGGAGAGAGAACCTCTCTCAGTTCCATATCATTCATGCTCAAAGCTCTTCCCACAAGTTCAGAGAACCTGCCGCGGAGAGCTTCAAGAGAGTATCCCGATTTCACATACGTGCTCGTCACGCTGTGTGCGGTTCTGAAGGAAATCCCTTCTCTCCTCACCAGTTCATCGGCAAGCTCTGTTGTTGTCGTTCCCGTTGATAGTGCGATATTACTAACCCTCTGCTCATCTACAGAGACTTTCAAAAGTGTCTCTTCCAGCAATTCCAGTAGGCCCGATAGAGTTTCGCAGCCCCTGGTGAAGCTAGTGATTGGTGCGTCGGCCACTTCGTTAACATCCTGATAAGGTACGTTGTGGAACAGATCGATCAGACTCTGGAAATCCCCGGCGGCCATGCCGGCCTGGATTCTAATGTGTTCGATGATGACGGGGTTTCTCTTCTGCGGCATTATGCTGGAAACCTGCACGAGTTCATCGGGAAAGCTAAGTATTCCAACTTCACAAGAGGCTTTGTGTCCCATATCTGCCATCAGGCGAGTTATATCGTTGAGGATGCTCTTGAACCACATTGAAGGATAAGTTAGCCAGTGAGAGGTGACTATTGCCTGGTAGGAATTAGGGACAGGCTTTTCGAATCCAAGCAGATCCGAAACCAACTGTCTGTCTATGTTGAATCCTGTAGTTGTAATCGCCGCGGCTCCTAGAGGACACTGGTTAACCACTCTAATAGAGGCGTTTAGTCCTTCGAGGCCTTCGAGAAATTCGATCAAGAAAGACGAGAGGTAGTGAGCGAGAGTCGATACTTGTGCAGGCTGGCCGTGAGTGTACAGAACCAGGAGCTGCTCTTCAGATACTCCAATCTTCTCTTTAACGGCTTCGACCATTAGCAGCATCTGTTTCATGAGAGAAATCATAAGCTTTCTAACGTACAGTCTAAAAACCGTTGCGTCCATATCGTTCCTGCTTCTCGCCGTATGCAGCGATCCGGCCTTTTCCCCTAGAATAATACCAAGTTGTTCCTCGTAGTAGAAGAAGAGATCTTCAACCCCAGCGGGGAATTCTTCAGGTATCTCAATGGTAGCATCGAGTTCGCTTATAGAGTTTTTAAGTCCCGATGCGGTTTCCGAGTCGATTATCTTTTGTCTGGCAAGCATGACCAAATGAGCCCTGTTCTGTTGTCTGAACTCTTCGAGAAAGGCTGATGCCCAGTGCCTGTATGATCTTTCAAGTACATGCTTCACATATATCCGAGAGAATTCCATATTACCTCCCGTTCAGCAGGTCGTCTATATTCCCATAGACTACCCGTTCGATCTCGTCGTCGGAATAACCAACGTTAACCATCGCTTTGTACTGCTCGTCGAAATAGGACTTCGCGTAACCTCTCGGAAAGTAACTCGAATCGGTTCCAAAGAGAATTCTTCCCGGTCCTACAGTCTCCCTGTACTTTCTGAAAAGCATTTCAAGATTCACTTCGTAAGGCATCCATCTCATCCACTGGTTTGACCCACTGGTGTCAATGTATACGTTGGGACAGGCCCAGCAGAGGTTCAGAGTTTCGAACAAATAACCACAGCCGAAATGAGGTATGATTATCCTCATGCCGGGAAAGTTTTTCGCTACATCATGTATTATAAGCGGGTTGATATTCGGGTGGTTGGCAATTCCGCCAGCTGAGCCCATAATGCCGAAATGAATCAATACAGGAATATTCTCTCCCTGAGCGACTTCCCAAACCGGGTAAAGCTCTTTGCTATCGAGAGGCTTATCTACCGCCGGTCCCAGTATCTTGTATCCCTTCAGGCCTTGCTCTTTAATGGCCTTTTCAAGCAGAGAAGGAGCCTCTTTCAGGGAAGGATCATGATGGGCGTACCCATAGAACCTGTCGGGATGGGCCTTGACTATCTCTGACATGACCTCATTACCACCGGAAGTTACAAAGACAACCGAGATACCGTGCTTATTTGCTTCTGCATACCACTTTTCTACGAGTTCATCCTGAGAACCAATTGGGTCGGCTCCGTCGAACTGCCAGGCTTTTCTCCAGCGCGCTCGCTCTTGAACCAACCATGGATGGACGCTACC
Source organism: Thermotogales bacterium Thermo_02 (assembly GCA_001603185.1). Classification (GTDB taxonomy): domain Bacteria; phylum Thermotogota; class Thermotogae; order Petrotogales; family Kosmotogaceae; genus Mesotoga. Next base: position 5,035 of record LVBU01000019.1, read on the forward strand.
ACCGCCCTTTCCAAAGAGGTCCGGAGACGGAAAATGAACATGCGAATCTATTATTTTCACAGCTATCATCCTTTCAATCCCGACATGGCGATTCCCTTCACGATTTGCTTCTGGAATATGATGAAGAAAATTATCAGCGGTATAGTTGAAACGGCAGCACCGGTCATAATCAGCTCCCAACTGGTCAGGTTTTCGCTCGAGAAGTACGACACGCCAACCGGGAGAGTGTACATCTTTGGTGTTTGCGCGACTATCAGAGGCCATAGAAAGGCATTCCAGTTGCCGATGAAGTTGAAAATCGCTAGTGTTGCGAGAGCAGGTTTGACCAGTGGCATAACTATTCGAATGAATATGCCGAATTCCGAAACTCCGTCGATTCTTGCCGCATCGAGCAGGTCGTCCGGTATAGTTGACATAAACTGCTTCATGAGGAAAATGCCGAAAGCGCTTATCATACCCGGAAACATAATACTCCAATAAGTCTCCATCCATTTCAACTGTCTTACCATGATATACCACGGGATAACGAGCATCTCAGTCGGAATCATGAGTGTACTGAGAATGAGTATGAATATAATGTTCTTGCCAGGGAAATTGTATTTGGCAAGTGTATAGCCTACCAACGAATCGAAAAAGAGAACAGAGATAGTCGTCACCACTGCAACAATCAAGCTGTTTAGAAACCATCTTGGAAACATTGAATAGTTGAAGATGAACTCGTAGTTGGCAAGCGTCGGTTTTTCTGGTACTACAGTCATCTCGTAGATCTCTTCAGACGTCTTGAAAGACGATGAGAACATCCAGACAAAAGGAAAGATCATCACAATGGCAAATATCGTTAGAAATATATAGGCAAAAATACTGGATTTCCTGTATGTTGTAGTCATGAATAGCCACCCACCAATCAGTATTGAACTCGCTTGTTCAATACCAGCAGTTGCACTAGAGTTATGCCCATTATGAGCATGAAGAGTATTACGGTTGCGCTAGAAGCGAGCCCCATATCGAAAGACCTGAAAGCCTTCTGATAGATGTAAAGCACCAGAGGCTTAGTCGAGTTGAGAGGACCACCCGATCCCTGATCGGTCATGTTGTAAACCTGTGTAAAGATCCTCAGGAACGTAATACTCTGTGTAACCACGAGAAATACTGTGATCGGATTAAGGAGCGGCAAGGTGATTCTAAAGAAAGATTGTCTTGACGTTGCTCCGTCAATTTTTGCAGCCTCTATATACTCCTGAGGTACAGTCTGCAGACCTGCAAGATAAATTATTATGCAATATCCCAGGTTTACCCAGACCGTTGTTACCACTATAGCCGGCAGAGACTGGTTCATGCTTGTCAGAAAGGGTTGCGCATCTAGCCCAAAGGCCATCAGAAGATTGTTGAGTATTCCCGCGGGTGGTCGCTGGTAGATCCATCTCCAGACCCAACTCACTGCAACCAGCGGTGTTATGTAAGGCATAACGTAAAGCAAACGATAGAACCACTGCAAATGTCTTACCTTGTTCAGCGTAGTGGCAAGAAAGAGGGATAGGACTATCACGAGAGGGATACCAAAGGTCACATACTTGATAGTATTCCAGAGAGAAGTGATGAATACCCTATCTTTGAAAAGCTTCACGAAATTATCGAACCCGACAAAATCCTTCTTTGGTGAAATCAACTTCCAGTTTGTGAAGCTCAACCAGAACGAGTATAACATTGGATAGAAACGGACAACTATATAAAAGATCAGTGGGATAGCCAGGAAAACATATGCAGTAACGATTCTCTTCTGACTTATCTTCATTTTTTACCCCCAAAGAGAATGGCCGTGGCAAAGCCACGGCCACTTGCTCTTCAAATTACTCTACTCTTGACCAGAATTCGTCTATTATCGCTTGATCCTCTGCTGCTGCTTCTTTCAAGGCCTTAATCGGGTCCATGCCCTGTATCCAGACCTTGTCGACGGCATCCATTAATACCTGTCTCTGTCCGCTCTCGTTAACGAAGAAAGTAGCATGAGCATATTCGAGACCCTTGAGGAATGGCCCGTATTCGGGATGGTCATAGTAAGCGGCTGCAACTTTCGGGTTTGCTGGAAGCTCGCCCACCTGCTCAAGCCAGAGTTTCTGAGCGTATTCGGAAGTTATAAACTTCAGGAATTTGATTGAGGCGTCAAGCTTATCGCCCGTTGCGTTGGTCGTTATTCCGTGTGCCCAGAAGGATGCAAAGTTAGACTTCACACCGTTCATGGAAGGAAGTTCCGTAACGCCCCAGTTGAGGTTAGTGAGAGATCTGAAAGTCCCAAGCCTGAAAGAACCATCGATTGTCATCGCGGCTTTCAAAGATCTAAAAGCAGTAACGTCATCGTTCAGGAAGCCGGGATAACCGACCTTATCCTTGGTGATCAGGTCTGTATATACCTTCAGAGTCTCGGGGGCAGTAGCGGCGTAAAGGACTGTTCTGGTGTCTGCGCTGTAGGGTGTTCCACCAAGCTGCCTGACAAGAACCTCTCTTATCCACTGGTGACCCTGGCCGGACGGTTGCATTGTGAGACCTGCCTGAATTATGTTGCCTTTGGTGTCATACTTCGTGAGCTTCTTCGCAAATTCAACCATTTCAGCGAATGTTGTTGGCGGAGTTTCTGGATCCAGACCAACCTCGGCGAAAAGATCCTTATTCCAGAAAAGAGCAAGTGCTCTTACAGCGGTCGGAAGTGCATAAGGTACGCCATTAAACTCAATTCCTTTGGA
>LVBU01000298.1 GCA_001603185.1 Thermotogales bacterium Thermo_02
TAATCTGTCATTCTGAGCTTGACTCAGAATCTCGATTTTGCTCTGAGGAGTGGATCCCGTATAGGAGCACTACGGGATGACGAAAAAATTCTCGCCTTCTCGTGAGCGTAGCGAACATCTCGACAATGCTCTTTCTCTCCATGCTCCACTCTCCATGGTTCTTAACGCTCTCGTCCGTCATTCAACGACTATCTCGTCCGCTTCGATTCCATTCAGCGTCGTTTCATCGAGGATCTTCGATTTCCCGTTTATCCTTATTATTACTCTCTCTCTTCTTGAAGCGCCCTTCAGGAATCGCCTGTCTATCCTGCCATAGACTATTCTAGACAGCAGTGAGACTCTCTCGAAGAACGCGGTAGCTCGTCCGTCAGTGAAGACCGCATATCCCTGAAGCGGTATGTGGTCTCGAGTCTCGACGAAAGTCCGTCCGTCCGTAATGTAGCTTTTTCCAAGATAGTCTACTCTCTTGAAAGCCGCCACTCCCGTCTTCAGTCCTGCAACTGCCGAGGTGACATCGGTATCGATATACTCCCCGTCGATCTCAGGCCCGTCTATGACCCCGATATTGAAACCGAGGACTTCTATCTCCATCATCGCCCGCTCCGTCGGAGTGTCTGTTTCGTGCTTCTCCTGTATCTCTTCCTTGTAGCCAAAGACAGATCTTATAGACTTCAACTCAGGGGCTATCCCCGAGAGTGCGTCGTTTATGTTCTTGAGGAGCTCTCTCCTGCTCCCGTAAGTATCGCAGTAACCGCTCTTTATAAGTTTTTCGAGGTCCTTCGCCTGAAAGCGCCGCCTGTTGTTTCTCACAAAGGCAAAGAAGCTCTCCTCTTCGGGTTCGATCGCCATCTCTCTGTAGCCTAGGAGCTCCGGCAGGTTCAGACTTATCGCTCCGATCCGATTGGCTCCCATAGAGATCTCTAGACCGCGATTTCGAAGTTCCGCAACGGCGCGAGACAGTGTCTGTCCGGAAAGTGATCCGAAGAGTTCCAGATAAAACCTTTCGGGATAATTGGCTTTGAAGTAAGCCAGCCAGTAAGCAATCAACGCGTAGCTCAGGCTGTGCGACTTATTGAAGGCATAGCCCGAGAAATCGATCAGGAAAGAGTATAGCTTCTCCTTCTTATCCGGCGAGAACCCGGCGAAGACCGGTGAATTGAGGAGTATTTCGTTCACCTTATTCGAATCCTTCTTCGAAAGGGCTCTCCTGAGAAGCTCACCGTCGTCCGCGGGCAATGCCAGCTCCTTGCCGGCGATATTCAACACTTGCTCCTGATAAACTAGAAAACCGTTCGTCTCTGAGAGCGGCGAGGCCCTCTGTCTAAGGGCTTCCAGCTCACCCGGAACCCTCATCATCTTCATATAACGCTCCGAAATTCCCGATTTTATCGGTCCCGGCCTGTTCAGGGCGATTGCTACGGAGATATCCTTCAGCGATGACGGAGATAGAGCCTTAAGTATCTTCGTAGCGTAGCGCCCCTCGAGCTGAAATATGCCGCTCGTGTGACCGCTCTTGAGAATATCGTAAGTCTTGGCGTTATCTGTTCTGACCGCCCAGGGAGTTCTGCCACGGGCCAGTCTCTTCAAGACCGTCAGGTTTCGAAGACCGAGGATGTCTATCTTCTGCAGTCCCACGCTTTGCAGTGACGCCATGTCCCAAAGAGACACATTCAGGCCGTTCTCCTCTTCGAGCGGGACCAATCCCTTGAGAGAATAGGCGCTCACAATAACTCCGGCAGCGTGAATCGAAAAGCCCGAATAGAGACCGGTGAGCTCCTTTGAGAGCCTGTAGAGCTCTTCCATCTGGGAGTCTCCCGAAAACGCTCTTGGAAAGACCTTCCCCTCTTTACTCCACTCTACAAGTCTTGAGACCCTGCCCGGATCGATGCCGAGCTTTCTTCCCATCTCTCTGGCCGCGCCCTTGAATCCGAAAGTCGCCACCGTCCTGATAAGCGAAAAGCGGTCTGCGCCGAAGTAATCGCGGAGTCTCTCCAGAAGAAGCGGCCTCAAATCGTCTTCGACGTCTATGTCTATATCGGGAGGGTCGTCACGTTTAACACTTAAAAACCTCTCGAAGTAAAGCTCCTCCCTCACCGGGTCCAGCTTAGTTATACCGAGAAGATAACTTACCAGCGAGCCGGCCGCCGAGCCCCTGCCCGGCCCGATCCAGCAACCGGCCTCGTTTGCCAGCTGAAGGATCTTGCTTACGGTGAGAAAGTAGTCCTGTATACCCTTCAAAGATATGACTTCTAGTTCTCTCTTCAGTCTTTCCGCGTACCTGCCGTCAGTCTTTCTCTCTCCCAGCCTTTCGAAGAGCAGAGCCGCAAATTCCTGCGCGGAAGAGCTTTTCGGAAAGCTGTGAGTGTAAGCTGGAAGGTCGAAGGATTCCGGCAGTTCGGCCAGAAGTCCTCTCATTTCCGTCTGGAGATCTCTGTAAGCCTCACTGTCGGGTAGCTCGAAGCTCTCCCCAGGGACCTCCTTCTTCAGGGAGACATAAAGCTCGAACCTCTTCCTGTCTCCTCTCAGATACCGGGTCTCCCAGAGAGGACTACCGGAGCCTTCGCCGTAATTGGCGCATCTCCCCCGGAGAGCGATGAGCGACGGAGACTCCTCGAGATTGCCTTTGAGCAGCTCCTGCAATCCTCTCTGATCTCTTGCGATAAAGTAACTGTCATCTCTTCTCAGGCCCGGTACTGCAACTATCCCCTTCTCCGAAAGCGCCCGGTACCATCTCACAAACGAGGCCAGAGTACGGTCGACAATCACGCACCTCTCATAACCTTCTCTATTCAACTGTACAGCGGTTTCAGAGGGAAACAACACCGACTCGTAGAGATCGTAAGGCGTCACGAGAAAGGCCGTCTTCATCTCCCGACCACCTCGGAGAGATTTCGGATAACGCTCATCATATCCTCGGGCAGCGGCGCGATGAATGTCATTCTCCTTTTCGAGCGGGGATGGAATATCGTAAGACTTGCGGCATGAAGCATCTGACGGGTGACGCCGTAGAGTTCGTCCTCTTTCGCCTTTCCGTACATCACGTCGCCCAGAAGCGGGAAGCCCCGCTCCTTCATATGAACTCTTATCTGATGAGTCCTGCCGGTCTTTGGCGTGACCAGAACGAGAGAGGCCTTATCATCGAAGTTGCATAGAGTCTTGAAGTGGGTCAGGGATTCCTTGCCGTCGACTCTCACGGCCATCTTCAGTCTGTTTACCGGATGGCGGGCGATAGATAAATCTATCTTTCCGGTCTTTGGAGTCCTGCCCCTGACGATCGCCATATAGGCCTTGGAGGTCTCCCTGTTCTTGAACTGCGCCGAGATCGAAATGTGGGAAAGATCGTTCTTCGCTACTACTATGACGCCGCTCGTGTCCTTATCCAGGCGGTGGACTATGCCCGGTCTCATGACTCCCCCTATCCCCTGCAGATCACCGCAGTGGTTCAGGAGCGCGTTGACAAGAGTCCCCGTCTGCCTGTTCTGAAGAGGGTGGACGACTACGCCGGGGTCCTTGTTGACGACTATGATGTCCCTGTCTTCGAAGATTATCTTTAGAGGAATATCTTCCGGCTCTACTGAAAGGACTTTCGGCCTGTCTGGCAGCTCGAAAGTTATGGACTCGCCCTGACGGACTTTGTACCCGGACTTTTTACAAGTCCCATTTACAAAGACCCGCGAATCCTTTATCTGTTTTTGAATGGCAGTGCGCGATATCCAGGGTGGTGCCTTAACCGTTACGAGCTTGTCTAGACGCCAGCCATCTTCACGATTAGTAACGATAATTTCGTGAAGCACGCTTTTCCCTTCTATACGCAGTTATAACTAGCAGTATCGCACCGACGACTATACAGCAGTCTGCAACGTTGAAGATCGCAGGAAAACCCTGCAGTTCAAAGAAATCGACGACGTGGCCCAGCCTGAGCCTATCGATCAAATTATTGCCCACTGCGCCGCCGACAATCAAACCGATGAGGAAAGTCTCAAAACGAGAGAGTTTTGAAGCGAAGATAACGGAGAGAACGACTATTCCCATAACGATCGTTACGGCAATGGCAGCGAGAACATACGGCTCCTGGCCGCCGAAAAGGCCAAAAGCGACTCCGGTATTCCTGACATATCTTAGACCGAACAACTGACCGACCAGATCGATACGCTGGAAGTACGTCATATTTCTCTCAACGAGATACTTGCTTACCTGGTCAGTCACAAGCGCCAGGGCTATCCCCAACATAGAAAGCAAAAATAATCACTCCAGACGATTCCGCCTCTCCAGAAGGAGAGGCGGAAAGTTTTAACCCATTTCTTCAGCGAGAGCTTCCATTTCGGAATCGTCAATGTCCGAGTTGTCGTAGACCTCCTGGACATCGTCGTTGTCTTCGAGAATATCGAGAAGCTTCATTAGCTTTCCAACGTCCGAACCTGTAACGTTGAGACTATTGCTGGGGATGTAACTGAGCTCGTAAGAGAGGGCATAACCGTTCTCTTCAAGAGCGCTCTTCACATCTGAAACGGAGTCGGGCGAGGTAACTATTTCAATAGGATCGGTATCCTCTTTTATATCTTCAGCACCGGCTTCGATCGCGAGTAGCTGGAACTCCTCGAGATCGGAAATCTGCTCCTTAGTAACGGAAATAACGCCCTTTCTCTCAAACATCCACGCCACGGCGCCGCTCTCGGCCATCGAACCGCCGTACTTGGAGAGCGTGTGTCTTATCTCCTGGGCCGTCCTGTTCTTATTGTCGGTCAGACATCTTATTAAAAGGGCCACTCCACCGGGAGCATAACCCTCGTAAAGAGCCTCCGAGAAGGACAGACCTTCGACCTCTCCCGCACCCTTCTTTATAGCCTTCTCCATAGTATCCTTAGGCATGTTGGCTGCCCTCGCCTTTTCAATCGCGGTCCTCAGAGAGTTGTTGGTGTTCGGATCCGACCCGCCCTCTCTGGCTGAAACCATCAGCTCTCTAATTATCTTCGTGAATACCTTCGATCTCTTGGCGTCCTGCGCGCCCTTCCTGTGCTTAATATTCGCCCATTTGTTGTGACCGGACATCTTGAATCCCTCCTATTTCATCCAGAATAACTGAAGTCTCTCTATTTTCGAAATAACCTTCTCTGACAAGAACAAAAACCCCTTCATAAGAAGCGGCTCCATTTTTCGCCATAATCCTCATCAGCTCCTCCGATGAGACAAGCGAATCCGTTGGCTGGAAATATTCTACCATATGACACGTTCTAAGCGTAGTTACAGTAAGGTTTGCAAAGACATCACCGGCCCTGAAAGACCTATGACCGCTCTTGGTCTTCTTTGTCACGGTGGCCTCCCCGTCGAACCTCCCCGGATCATAAGAAGCTGAGGGAAGAAACAGAGAAAAACGATAACTGTCGAGAAAGTCCTCTACCTTCTTGTAATCGGTCGGTATAAACCAGGCCCTCAAAGCCCGGAGCGTGAAGACCGACCTCTCGTTTAGCCTGTTAAGCGCATCGCTGATAGGTTCCTCGCAATCGAGCATCACATAATTCGCCATACTCGCCACACCCGTCGGAACGGCCGGAGCATACTTAATCTTTATACGGGGATGAAAACCCTGCGTATAAGAGACTGGAATCATTGATCTTCTTATAATCCTCTCTATTGCTGTAACGGTCTCCTGGTGAGAAAGAAACCTCAGTAAGCCACCACTTGAAAACCTTACGACCAAACGCTTTGCGTTCAAAAAAACCTCCAGAGGGGTGTGGGAACCCTTTGCCGTCCTGACCGTGTGCAGTTATAATTGTATGCGATACTCCGAGACTTTGCAACGGATAGCACAGAGGCGTAAGCTGAAGGGAGATAGAGAAATGTGGATGATTATCTCTGATTCTCACGATAATATGCCCAAAATATCCAGGGCAGTAGACATTGCCATAGAGAGAAAGATTGACATACTGATTCACTGTGGTGACCTTTGCTCACCGTTCGCGGCGAAGGAACTCCTCAGACACAGAGGCCAGATCTATGTGATCCTCGGCAACAACGACGGCGAAAAGATAGGCCTGAAAAACCTTCTCGGCCCCTCGCTGAAAAAAGGGCCCGTCTCGCTAGAGATAGACGGAGAAAAAGTAGTCGTCATGCACGAACCCTTCGGTTTGAACGACACTATCGTCGCCGATTTTCTCTTCTACGGCCACACTCATGAACTGGATATAAGAATCGACACAAAGCCCGTCATTATAAACCCCGGCGAGAGCTGTGGCTACCTGACCGGAAGGGCTACGGCCATCTTGCTCGACCCGGACACTCTCGAATGCGAGATAGTAGAGCTATAAGTTACAATATAACATCAGTTTAACCGCACACCCGAACTGGCTGCGTATAATTGGACGGCAAATAGAAAACGATATCTTGATTGGAGGTAACATAAGTGGAAAAGAATCTCATCAGCAAAGAAAGAAACGTCGAGACATACGTCTATACGTTTGACCCCGATGAAGTGGAAGTGGCCGAGAAATCTGTCGTAACCTATGTAAATCAGCACTACGCAATACCGGGCTTCAGAAAGGGAAAAGTACCGGCGGGAATCGTGAGAAACTTCCTGCAAGAAGGCTTCGACGAAATGGTGCTGGAAAACCTTTCAAACATACTCGAAGAAGAACTCAAGGAAGAAGAATTGTACGTACCGGCAGTAATCATTGACCAGAAAAGAGAGGGCGACGTCGGGACTATAGAGGTACAGCTTCACAGAAAGCCTGAAATAAAGATAAAGGAACTCGGCGACCTCGAACTGATGATACCGAAAAAAGAAGAAGTCCTGCTAAACTACGTCAACAACAGACTCGACGAACTACGAAATGAAAACGCGATCATGGAACCGAAAAACGCTCCCGTTGAGATCGGCGACACAGTAAAGATAGAATACTCTATCGTGAAGGACGGCAAAACGATCGCCAACAAGAAATCGCAGGAACTGAACGTAGCCGAAGACGATGACCGACCCCTTGTGAAGAACACAATTGGAAAGTCTAAGGGAGATATAATCGAATTCAACAGAACCTTCGAAGGCTCAGACAACGAATACTTCTACACTATAAAAATCGAAGAAGTCTACAAAAGAGCTCTAATGGATCTGGACGACGAATTCGCAAGAACAATCGACCCCGAAACCGAATCTCTCGAAGAACTGAAGAAAACCATAGAAGAAGAGGGAACGGCCTCCTTCAAGAGCTGGCAGAAAGACTTCCTGAGACAGCAGGCGATGGACAAGATAGACGCAATAATGGAAATTGAAGTGGCAGAATCCACCGTAGACTACTTTGTGCATAGAGCGATAGAAAGCTCCAAAAAAGATAAAAGCTACGACGCCTATCTGAAACAGGCCGGCAGTGTCGAAAAGCTTGTGGAAAACTTCAGGGAAGGCATAGAGGACGAACTCAAGAAAAACCTCTTCCTGGAAGAAATGGCCGCAATGGAGAACATAGAGACAAATGACGAAGAAATCGCCGTCTATGCCGAAAACTCGGCCACACAGTGGGGAGTCTCTGTCGAACAGGCAAAGCAGTTCGTAAATACCCGCGAAGAAGTAAAGCGGGACATCCACGCCGCAATAATAAGAAACAAAGTGCTCGACATCGTAGTTGAAAGAGCCAAAATCACAGAAATCGAACCGGACATAGAAGAAGAAAAGGAAGAAAAAAGCGAAAATACAGAGACGGAGTCTAACGAACGAGTAAAACAGAGGTAAGAGGGATGAGGTTGGAGGTAAGACAAAACGAGAGAGGACGAGAGTTCGCTTCGCTCACGACGAGGTGGAACAGAGGTAAGAGGGATGAGGTTAGAGGTGAGAAAACCAAAATCTCTTCGCTCTTCTGACCTCTGACCTCTTACCTCTAGCCTCAGGCTCTCCAAGTCGCGCCAATTCCGCTTCGCGGGCTGATCTTGATGTTCTTGATCTAAGTCCCCGCTTGAGCGGGGGGGACCGCTTGCGGTGGGGAGTGTGCACTTGAGATCGGTTGTTGGTTGTGCGTTGTGGGTAAAAAGCCGAGAAAGAGCATTGTCGAGACGTTCGCTTCGCTCACGAGAAGGCGAGAATTTTTTCGTCATCCCGTAATAGCCTGTCCTGATATGATCAAATTCAGGACTCCTATACGGGATCCACTCCTCAGAGCAAAATCGAGATTCTGAGTCAAGCTCAGAATGACGGATTAAGGTGCTCTCGTCCCGGCAGACGGTGAACGTCTCTTGATCTTGTTCCCCAAGGACGGGGTCAGAGCGGGTGGAACAGAGGTAAGAGGAATGAGGATAGAGGTGGGAAGATCAAGATCTCTCTCTCCTCTTCTCGTGCTCTCTCTGGTCTTTACCAAGAACGTGGACGCGGAGCGTCGGAACGAAGAACCGCTCTTAACGCTCTTCCCAAGGACGGGTCCACGATCCTGGACGAAGGACGGGTTTTCTTTCTCAAGAGCACACACCCCGTCAGCAGGAGCATGCTGCCACCCCTCTCGAGAGGGGACCTAGATCAAAAGCGGAAGAACGGCGTTTTGGTGCAAGGTGGAACAGAGGTAAGAGGGATGAGGATAGAGGTGGGAAGATCAAGATCTCTCTCTCCTCTTCTCGTGCTCTCTCTGGTCTTTACCAAGAACGTGGACGCGGAGCGTCGGAACGAAGAACCGCTCTTAACGCTCTTCCCAAGGACGGGTCCACGATCCTGGACGAAGGACGAAGGACGGGTTTTCGTGCTCTTTTCGGAGGACGGCGGACGGTGAACGGAGGACGTCTCCTGAAAAAATGGAGTCTGTCCCTATTTTTCAAAAGGTGGTGAACATTTTGAAGAAACGGAATATCCTGCTAGTGCTTGCGGCAGCTGCGGCAGTGGCTCTCTTCTTCTTTGTGAGGGCAGTCTTCAGGGGCGATATAATAGTCAACCCTGTAATAATAGAAAATCTCGGCCCGTTCTCGATAAGATGGTACGGTGTCTTCATTGCGGCCGCTATAATCACCGCCTATCTAATCGCGAGAGCCCAGACGCTAAGAGAAGGCGTAAAGGAAGAGTACCTGATCGAAGGGACCTTTCTCGGGATAATCTTCGGAGTTATCGGCGCGAGGCTCTATTACGTAGCCTTTAACTTCGAGTTCTACCGTGACGACTTCTTCAGCATCTTCAAAACCTGGGACGGCGGTCTCGCCATTCACGGAGGCTTCCTGGTCGGCCTTCTGGTTGCCTTTCTCTATACCACCTTCAGAAAAAAGGCCGGGGCGACCTTCCTTCAGGCCACAGACGTCCTCACACTTGTCTTTCCACTCGGTCAGGCTATCGGAAGATGGGGTAACTTCATGAACTACGAAGCCTACGGCAACCCGACGGATCTACCATGGAAGATGTTCGTCCCGCCTCAGTACAGGATGCCGGGTTACTCCAGATCCAGCTACTTCCATCCGACCTTCCTGTATGAGAGTCTGGCGAACATAGCTATCTTCGTCTTCCTCTTCTGGTATCTGCGCAAGAAGAGAAAGAACTACGGCGAAGTGACGGGTCTTTACATGATCCTCTACTCGATCATAAGATTCATTATAGAAGGCCTCAGACTCGACAGCCTCTATATAGGTCAGACGGAACTGAGGACCGCGAGAGTCGTATCTGTCATCCTGCTAGTCTTAGGTACAATACTGGTTATCCTCTCACGCTACAAAGGGAAACCAGTGAAAGAAGGTGCGTAAAGGCTCTGGCCCTGTGAGATAGGCGACTCTTCACAGGGTAGCCGAGCTCACCGAAGGTCCTGTCATAGCCCAGGGGTATGAAGATCGGATCGTAACCGAAACCCTCTTTTCCCGAGATCTCGAAGGCTATAGTGCCCTCGACCTTACCTTCAACACCGATTATAGAATTATCGCAAGGATTATAGAAAAGGGCCGCGCAGACGAAACGTGCGGTCCTTTCACTTTCCCTAATACCTTCAAGCCGTATCAGAAGCTCTCTCATCTTGTCGCTGTAAGGACTGCCTTCCATAAAGCGGGCCGAGGCAATTCCGGGGAAGCCGTCGAGCGCATCTATAACCAGCCCCGAATCGTCAGCCAGCAGTGGCACACCGCAGGACCTGTAAGCCTCGATCTTAATAAGCGAGTTGCCGTAGAAAGTCTTTGCGTCCTCCACTATCTCCCTTTCGGGCGCGATAGATGTAATAATGTCCAGCTCGAAGCCCTCCGGGAGCAGCATCGAAATCTCATCAAGCTTATGTGGGTTCGAACTCACGAGATAGGCCTTCACCGCTTCAACCCCTTGACGCTGCGGACGACCTCTTCGGGCGACTCCGCTCTGAATACGGCCGCTCCCATGATAAGGATATCTGCGCCCCTCTTCACAAGATCTGGAGCGTTCGAAAGATTCACGCCTCCGTCGACCGCGATCTCATAGCCGTACCCCTCCGCCTCCCGGATAGCGTGAAGCCTGTCTATCTTGAGCGAGGCTTCGGGTATAAACTTCTGCCCCGTAAAGCCGGGATTGACAGTCATAACTAGAATCCCGTCGACTATCGAAAGGACCTCCTCGACCGCCCCGACCGGAGTTGACGGATTAAGCACGACAAAGGCTCCCGCTCCCTGCTCCTTAATAGAAGTGATCAGGCGGTGTAGGTGATAGTTCCCCTCGACGTGGACGTGGACATTCACGGCCCCCAGAGAGATATAGTCCTCAATATACCTTGCCGGATCGTGGATCATGAGGTGTACGTCCAGCGGCGGGTGATCGATCCTGCCCAGCGCCTCCATTAACGGTATCCCAAAAGTGATATTCGGAACGAAGAGTCCGTCCATAACATCTATATGTAACAGATCGGCCTCCCCGACCCTGCTTACCTCGTCTGAAAGATTCGCCAGATCGGCGGCCAGAATAGAGGGGGAAATCTTCGCCATTATCTTCGTCCTCCCTTTACGACTTCTCTGTCCTTTAGCTCTAAAAACATCTTCAGATAACTCTCGTAGCGGCTCCGGGCGATATCGCCCGCCTCGACAAGCTCCTTCACATAGCAGCCTGGCTCATCCAAATGTGAACAGTTTGAAAAGGCGCACATACCCTTCTCCTGAGCGATCTCCGGGAAATGCCTCTGGAGCTCTCCGGACGGTATACGCGGCAGTTCGAGATTTGCAAAGCCGGGAGTATCGGCTATCAGTCCGCCGAAATCGAACTGGAGCAACTCGGCGTAAGAGGTCGTATGCTTACCCCTCTCGAGAGTCCTCGAGATCTCCGAGACCCGCAACTGGAGACCTGGGTTTAGAGTGTTCAGCAGACTGCTCTTCCCGACTCCCGACATACCGGCCATCGCGCTGGTCTTTCCCTTAAGCGTCTCGCGCAACCTGTCGATATTTGTCTTCTGTTTCGACGACACTGGAATTATATCGTAATCCTCTCCGTATACGGCAGAAAACACCTCGAGCTCTTCGCCCCTCAAGAGATCGATCTTGTTCACCACGATCACGACGGGCAGCTTCGCGATACTCGCAAGCAAGAGAAAACGGTCTGTAACGAAACTCTGCACTTCCGGCTCCCTGAGCGAGAGGACCAGTATGATCTGCTCGATATTCGAAATCCGTGGCCTCAGCAGTTCGTTCTTCCTCGGAAGAATACTCTCTATCCTGCCCTCGCCGTCACTGCTGATAATATACTCTATTACGTCTCCGACTATCGGCCTTATACCCTGTGTCCTGAACCGGCCCGGCATAGTGCAGATAACCCTTCCCCCCAGCTCGCTATCAACGACCTCCATATTCCTGCTTCCGAACCTTACGACTACGCCTCTTCTCCTTTCCAAGCTCTTCCCCCTTTCCTCTGTCTAAGCTGGCCGCACGCGGCCGCAATATCCGTTCCCCTTTCGTATCTAAGTGCCGTTTCAAGCCTCTTCGATTTCAGCGTCTCTATAAACCTCTGAATCTTCGCGTCTGTTGGCCTCTTGTGGATAGCGTTAACCGGATTCACAGGTATAACGTTCACGAACGACTTCAACCCCTTCAAATACTCGGCGAGCCTGAGCGCGTCATCGACCGAATCGTTCAACCCCTCGACGAGCGCGTATTCGAAGGTCAGTCTGTTGCCGGTCCTCGCCTGATAATACTCCAGCGCCTCCTTCAGAACCGGCAGCGGATACTTCCTGTTGACCGGCATCATGTCGCTCCTGACCGTATCATCGACGCTGTGCAGCGAGATAGACAACTTCAACTCCCTTCCAGAATCGGCAAGCCGCCTTATCCCGTCTGGCAGCCCGGCCGTCGAGATAGTGAAATGCCTCATCCCGAGATTCCTGCCGGCGGGCTCGTGAAGGATATCTATCGCCTTGTAAACACTATCCTCGTTCAGCAAAGGTTCGCCCATACCCATAAAGACTATGTTGTCCACGGGCCTCCCCTGCTCCCTCTCCATGAGGACTACCTGCCCGACTATCTCGCCCGGTGTCAGGTCTCTCGTGAAGCCGCTAGCTCCAGTGGCGCAGAAAGAGCAATTCAGCGGACAGCCGACCTGCGAAGAAATACAGAAAGTCGTGTGGTCGGGGTGTTTCAACAAGACAGACTCTATATAATTCCCGTCCTCCAGGGCGAGCAGAAACTTCTCCGTACCGTCGGAAGAGACCTGCCTCTGGGCTATATCCATCACCGGAAAGGCCAGAGACTTCTCCAGCCTCTCTCGAAGGCCCTTAGAAAGGTTCGTCATCTCCGAGAGGCTTTGTGCCCTCTTGTTATAGACCCAGTCGAAGACCTGGTTGGCCCTGAACGGCTTTTCACCAAACTTTTCGAAGAGACCGCGCAACTCGTCAAGACTGCAAGAGAGAATATCTACCATCTCAGGCCCTCCTCTCGAGTCTGCATACATAACCTGGCAGCGGCGAGCTCCCCGGGAGAAGCCAGTAGCCGAAGCCATCGAAAATCCCCTTTATACCGTGCCCGGCGAGAAATTCGTCCATAGACACGGCACGATAATGACCCGAAGAGATCAGAGTTCTCACGGGCTGAGTGTTCTCCTCTCGGGTCAGCGCCTGAGAGTAAAATATGAACTCCTTGGCTTGGACTTCGGCAGCCCTCTGCGAGAGAAAGCGTTCCGCCTCGAGCCCGCTCAAAGAGATCTGATCGATCGAAAGCGTATGGAAGAGCCACGGCCTCTCGTTCAACCTGCCAGTCGAACTGCCACCATACCTTATTATATGAAGACCCGTCTCCTTGAGAATATACTCCAGCTCGTCCCTCTTCTCGATACCTTCGAGCCTCAAGCCCTTCTGAAAAAAGACGTAGAGATCTGAGAACTCGCTCCTCTCGAAGAGATAACCGCTTTCTACGAGCTCTCTCTCGTCGATCGAAACCTCGAAAGTCTCGATAGGCAGAGACTGATTGTAATCTAGCAGCCCCTCGAGATCATGTATATACTCCAGCCCTCTCCAGTAATCGACGAGCCAGGCCGGATGTGAGAACTCTATGTTCAGTGGAACGTCCTCACTCAGGCCGTTATCCGAGACCTTTCGGAGCACGGCGTTCGCGACTCTCTTGAACTGATTGACACCGACCAGCTCTACAGTCGAATGGATCGCCGCGTAAGGAGGGATACCGTCCATGAAGAGAAGCTGGAGCGCTCCAAGCCTCAGAGCGTTCAGCACAGAGTTTGGAAGACCTGAAGGCTTCTTCAGATACTTCGAAAGCTCATAGTCTAGCCTTATCCTCTTTCTGAGAGTCTCGAAGATCAGATTAGAGCAAAGGGCGCGGTCCTTAGAAGAAAGGGTGGAGATAGCCATCTCCACCTTTTTGAAGGAAATATATCCGTTGCTGTCAAAAAAAGCTAGCGCCTCGAGCGCGATAGACCGGGCCGTCTGCATCAATCCCTGCGTCCAAGCGCGCCGGCGATAAGGAGCATCCTCAACAGCTGCAGTATAGCCGTGGCCGAAGACGCGACATAAGTCATCGAGGCCGCCCCGAGGACCGAACTGACACCTTTCAACTCCGGGGCAGGCATACCCATCGAAGCGAGCAGCTTCTTCGCCCTCGTGCTGGCGTTGAACTCCACGGGTAGCGTCACGAGCGTGAAAAACACAAAGGCCGAAAAGACGATTATTCCCGCCCTTATGAGTATAGGCGAAACCATGAGCAGACCGATAATAAATAAGATCCATGAAAGGCTCGTCCCAAACTGGGCGACGGGAACGACCGAGTTTCTTACGACAAGCGGAACATACTTCTCCTTATCTTGAATCGCGTGGCCGATCTCGTGGGCAACGACCCCGAGCGCCGCTATCGAAGTGCTGTCGTGAGTGGCCTGAGAGAGCCTAACGACTCTCTTTCTCGGATCGTAATGGTCTGTAAGGTTTCCTTTAACTCTCTCTATCTTTATATCGTAAAGGCCGGCATTGTCTAAAAGCTGCCTCGCAAGTTGAGAGCCCGTATACCCGAAGGAAGACCTGACCCTCGAATACTGAGAAAATCGCGAACTTACGAGAAACTGCGCATAAGCCGCCAGA
>LVBU01000299.1 GCA_001603185.1 Thermotogales bacterium Thermo_02
CCTCTATATATAGATCATTCAGCGAAATCCACCGGCCTCCTGAAGATCAAAGGCCCCAAAAGTTCTTTTGATCTGTTGAGAAAAAGGATTATAATCTCAACATAGAATTGCAGGGCAGGTGAGACGAATGTCTATCGAAGAGATTAAGGCGCGCTTTTCTGCAGCTGTTATAGATTCAGACAGAGGCTCTATCGATTCTATTCTCGAAGAGTTTTCGGAACAGGGGATGCGGGTTGAGGAGATCGTTTTTTCAGTTATTGTTCCATTCCTCGATTCTCTTACAGAAAAACTCAAAAGCGGTGATATCACTCTCGCCCAGCACTTCGTCGCCTCGCAAATACTTGGCGATACGGTAGAGAAGTTTCTTGATAGTTTCGAAAAGCGGCCTGAAAGCAGGAAGACAATCGTACTGGGAACAGCATTCGGCGATTTTCACGGTCTCGGAAAGAAGATCGTGGGAGGATATCTAATGGCAAACACATTCAGGGTTGTCGATGCAGGTCTTAATGTCAGCGCAGAAAGATTCGTCCAGCTGGCTCTGGAGGAAGATGCTCACATTATCGGAGTGTCTTCCATGATGGTCCACACTGCGACAAGTGAGGAAGGCCCCGCAAAGATTAGAAGAATCCTCAAAGAGAGGGGGCTGGAGAGCAGTATAAAACTGATAGTGGGTGGAGCTCCGTACCGCTATGATGAGCAGCTGTACGCGAGAGTCGGAGCAGACGACTGGGGCAGAAGCGGCATCGAAGCGGTGGAAGTTGTTAAAAGGCTTCTGGAGGAAGTATCATGACTTCCATGGAAAGATTTTCTCAACTGGCAGCCGGAAAGATCCCTGACAGAGTGCCGGTTATCTGCAACCTTCTCGATCAGGGGGCGGCTTTGCTCGGAATGTCTATTAAAGAGTACTACTCAAAGGGCAAAAACGTGGCGAGAGGCCAGTTGCTTCTGCAGGAGAAATTCGGTTACGATTCTCTGGATGCCTTATTCTATGTCGGTCTGGAAGCAGAAGTCCTTGGAGCGAATATCATCTTCAGCGAATACGGGTATCCTAACGTTGGAAAACCTATTGTCAAAGATTACGAAGATATCGAATCACTTACTATTCCTGGTAGTCTTGAATCTAATCCTCGATTCTCTGAACTGCTGGAGTGTGTGAGAATACTCAAGAAAGAAAGCATGGGAAGAGTCCCTGTGGCCTGTGCTGTTACTGCCTCTTTCAGTCTTCCTTCAATACTGATGGGGATTGAGAAGTGGCTCCCTTTCTTTCTTGAAGAGAGATATGGAATGGAGAAGCTTCTAGAGAAGTGTTCGCAATACTGTGTCAAGCAATTCAAAGCTCTAAAAAATGCAGGAGCCGATTTCGTTCTCTACACCAATCCGATAGCAAGCACTACATTCATAAACAGGTATCAATTCAGGAAACTGGCGCTTCCCTGGGTTAAGCGTGATATCGAAGCCATCTCCGATCCTTCGACAATCTACTTTTCCGGAGGCGGGACGATAGTGCCTCTTATAGGCGATATCATGTCAGAAACCGGTCTCACATCTTTCTATCTATGTCCCGATGACAGTATAAGCGAGGCGAAGAAATTGGTAAACGGAAGAGGGATCGTGATAGGAGCATACAACGATATTCAGCTTCTGAATGGAAGCCCGGAGAGTATCGATAATCAGGTGAAAGAGATAATGGAAGCCGGAAAGCCCGGAGGAGGCTTCGCTTTTGCGACATTGATGATGCCTCTGAAGATACCCGAGGCCAATATAAGGGCGATGTTGAACGCGGCGTTCAGATATGGAGACTATGCAGGTGACTGAGAGGCCCGTCAGGATTATCAGCTGTGGAATAGTCAAGAAGGAACTTGAAGAGATTATCGACAGAAGATCGTGGGATCTAGAAGTCACCTATTTGACTTCAAGCCTGCATATGCATCCCGATACTTTATACGAGCGTATCGCTCAGTTGCTTGACAAGTATGGAGAGAACCCGATAGTGTTAGTTTACGGCGTATGTCATCCTTTTATAGATAGGCTTATCGATAGAAAGCGTGTTTTCAGAATAGACGCTCAGAACTGCATAGATATGCTAGTAGGAAGAGAGGTCTTTACAGACGAACTCTCTAGCGGAGGCTTTTTTCTTCTGGAAGGCTGGGTAGACAACTGGAATGAGATGGTCTCTCTAAGTCTCGGAGACGATATTGACGGAATAAGAGAGGTTTTCTACTCTCAGTTTAATCACCTCGTAGCGGTAGATCTAGCTGACGAGCGTTATAGAGAAAAGGTAAGTGAAATCAGCAGCTCGCTTGGACTTGAGGTAAAATGGATTCCTAAGGACAGCGCAAACCTGGAAAGACTTCTCGACAGGGTTTTTGAGGAAATGGACTATGGAAAATAACGAAGCGATCGTAAAGCTTACGGCTTCTCAGCACAGGGAAATGCTGGAAAGACTTGACAGGCTTTCCAGAGAGAAGGCAGATCTGGAAATATTCAGCGAACTCAGTATCAGGCTGAGCAGGAGCATTGGTCTCTCTGAAGCGGTCGAGAGTATACTGACTTCTATCATGAATCTCATTGGAGGCATTAATGTCACGCTGTATTACAGAGTCTTCGATAAGTGGCACCTGGCGGACGTTTACGGGAGAAGGGAAGAGAACGATTATTTAGAAGATCCTCTGGTGAAATCGGCAATAGACAGAAACGCTTTTTCCGAGGAAAGCTATTCTATTCAAGAGGCTTTCAGGTCTGACTATTACTCTGACGGAAAGGTGTGGGTCTTCCCGTTTTCTATTGACAGAAGACCCTTTGGGGCCGTGAAAATTGAGGGGATACTTGTTCACTCGAAGGCTATACGCGACCAGCTGGAGATATTTATCGACTATGCCGCACATATCCTGAAGGCGAAGACGGAAGACTATGGAGAACTTAAGAACGCATACGATAAGCTCAGCGAATCTCAAGAAAGGATCCTCCATCTTGACAACCTTATAAGAGTGTCCAGAAGTATTAACAGGTTACTTGTTCATGAAAGAAATATCGATAGTCTACTAAACGAAGCAGTCAGAATTTTGGTAGAAACTCCGGCTGTCAGTGGCGCCTGGATAGCCCTCTTTGATGTTGAGAGCAAGCTTGAAGGATTCTATGTATCTCGAACTGGAGAGTACGGGATTGATCTCGAAAAGTCTCTACGAGAGCTTCGATTCCCCGATTGTATACATACTCTGCTTGAAGAAAAAGAAGAAACCGGGAGAGTCAGAGTCCTCGATTGCAGCGGGTGTCTTCTCGTGGACCCTGGTGAGAACATGATCAATCTGGGATCAAGGATCAACTATAACAGAGGAAACGGAGGGGTGATGATACTGACGTTACCCCTGGAACTTGCCGAAGACGAGGAATTTATAAGAACATGTGAAGAAGTCTCGGACGATCTTTCGACGGCACTTTCACTAATAGCAACCGAGGAGAGACTGGAAAAGAGCTATGCCGACCTTAAGAGACTTACCAAGAGCACAATAAAGACTATCTCGACCATAGTTGAAATGCGCGACCCTTATACTTCCGGACATCAAGAGCGTGTTGCAATACTTGCCGGTAAGCTTGCGGAGAGCGTCGGTCTTTCTGAAGAAAGGGTGGAGATTGTCAAAATCGGATCACTCCTTCATGATATCGGTAAAATATCTATTCCTGCCGAAATACTCAACAAACCCGGTACCATTACCAGCATAGAGATGGAGCTAATCAGACAGCATCCGACTTTTGGTTATCAGATTCTCGAGGACGTTGATTTTCCTGAGATTATAAAGAAGATAGTTCTGGATCACCACGAAAGGCAAAATGGTTCGGGCTATCCGTCGGGACTTGTCGGAGACGAAATACCGCTTGAAGCAAGAATCGTGGCGGTAGCCGATGTGGTCGAAGCGATGTCTTCTCACAGACCATACAGACCCTCACTCGGAATTGAAGTGACTCTGGACGAAATCAGGAAGAACAAAGGAATCCTCTACGACGAAACCGTAGCAGACTGCCTGCTGTCTTTCGAAGGACAGATTGAAAATATTCTGGAATCGTCTCGATCGATTCAGCCATGAATGTGAATTATTCTGCCTCCCTCAGAACGAAAACCTCTCAGTTTAAGAAATGCCTGTATCAGAGGTCCCGCACTAAATGCGAAGAAGATCGTTCCCACCCCTATAGGTCCTCCGATAACCAGAGCAACGATCAGCACAGTCATGTCGATTACTATTCTGGATAATCTCACGCTTGTCTTAAGAGTCTTCGAAAGCCCGAGCATAAAACTCTCTCTCGGCCCTGAACTTATCAGAGCGAATGAGAGGTAGAAGCTTATGCCAAAAGAGTAAGTCAGCAAACCCGTGATAAAGAAAGCGATTCTCAGTCCTATGTCTCCCGCAACCGGTATAAGGCCAATAAACATGTCCATGAAGAAGCCAATGAAGAACATATTGAGTATTGTGGTGACCGACGGCGGGATTTTCATCAACCATGATACACCTGCAAGAGAAAGGCTTATGAGCTGAGTTACTTGACCGACACTCAACCCGGTGATACCTGAAAGAGAGACCTCCAGAGCGCCCCAGGGTCCCATCCCGAGACCGCTGTGCAGCATGAGGATCAGACCAAGAGCGGTGATCGCAAATCCGGCCGTAATCAATCCGGTATTGGCAACGAGCAAGGCGATTCTTTTCAAACTAATCCAAGCCCTCCATCAGAAAGAATGACCTGACCGGTTATCCAATTCGACTCGTCTGAAGCCAGAAAGACCATTAACCCTGTGTGATCTTCCGGGTGTCCTATCCTGCCGGACGGTGTCTTCTCTTCAATTTTCTGAAGGATCTCAGGATGCTGAGTGTAAAAGGGCGAGGAAAAGGGAACGGTCTCAGTCGGACCCGGGGCAACGACATTGACCTGAATACTATGACTGGCAAGTTCGAGCGCCATGACCCTTGATAAAGCTATAATCGCCGCCTTTGCCGTGCAGTGCCCGGAGTGACCCTTCTCCGGATACAATCCGCCGACAGAAGCAAGATTGATAATCTTTCCGCCAGCACCTTCGGCCATCCATCTCGCAATAGCCTGAGAAACCATGAAGACAATCCTGACATTCACATGCCACTGTCTGTCGAATTCTTCCAGTGAGTGTTCCAGAAAACTGGCTCTGGAGATATAAGCCGGACAATTGACGAGAATATCTACACTGTCGATTTCCCTTCTCAGAGTCTCAGTCATTACCTTTGCATCGTCCATCGTATCAATCGTCGCTTCCAGTATCACCAGGTCCTGTTCAATTGACTTCAGAAGAGATTCCTTTACACCGAGTAATCTGTCCCTGTTTCTATCGACCAGGACTACTCTCGCACCTTCCCCTGCATAAGCTCTGGCTACAGAACTGCCTATCCGCCCAGCTCCACCAAAGATAACAGCTGTCTTTCCTTCCAGTCTTCCATTCATATTCGATCATCTCCAGTATTTAGCAGAGGGGGCAGACGAAACTCCCTTCCGTCTCTTTCTGAGGCCTTCTTCCAGCCACTGAACAGAAGGGAGGCTTCGCAGGCACACTCAATGGCTCTTTCGTTTGAAGGGGGTTCCTCCGGTCTTATGTTGAGCGGTATATTAGAACCGACTGTGCAGATGGCTCCGGCAGTTATTCCCAGTAGCGAAGACAGTACGAAAAGCGTCGCCGCCTCCATATCGATTTGGAGAGCGCCGGAGTTTCTCCAGCCTTCGAGCTCTGGCGCTATGGCCGACGGGAAAGCTTCTCCAAAGAGTTTTGGTTTTGTCGCATAGAAAGAGTCGACCGACAGACCGATACCAACGTGATAGCGTTTCCGGCTCTTATCGCAGGCAGAGACCAGAGCTGTCAACAACCTGTAATCGGCCACAGCGGGAAAATTCTCGGGGACAAAGAGATTTGCCGTTCCTGAATACCTTATGCAACTGGAAAGAACAACAAGATCGCCGGGAGTCAGCTCTTTTGCCAGACCCCCTGAGGTCCCTATTCTGATAATCGTCCTCACTCCGTGTCTGTTGAGTTCGACAACTGCAATCTCAGTAGCCGGTCCGCCCATTCCGCTTGAACAGACTGCCAGCGGCAGTCCACGATACTTGCCGGTAAGCGTTATATAGCCTCTGTTGTTTCCAACTTCTTCAACATCGGTAAGAAACGAAGCAATTTCATATACTCTTGCCGGATCTCCAGGCAGAAGAACCATTTCTGGAAGCTTTTCCACAGATAGTTTTAGATGGTCCTTAGATGTCTTGACTGTATCCATCGAATCACCCTTTCAGTCCCGTTCCGCTTATACCGCGGACGAAGTATTTCTGGAGGAATAGGAAGAGAAGTACAGGGGGAAGACTCCCCGCAATCGCCGAACTGAACAGGTTCGCCCAGCTGGTGTTTTCCGTAGACCTGTGAGAAGCTATTGCAACCTGCACGACCTCAAAGCGGCTTGAATGAGTTGCAACAAGCGGCCAAAAAAGCGAGTTCCACTGAAACATGAAGACCATTACTATGACAGTGACTATTGCAGGCATACTCAGCGGGAGTAGTATCCTCCAGTAGATTCGTAGCCATGAAGCTCCATCAATTCTTGCTGCTTCCATTATCTCAGAAGGAACTTCGGCAAAGAACTGCCTGAAGAGGAATATCGCAAGTCCGTTTGCTACTCCAGGGAGTATCAAGGCCCAGTAAGTGTTGTCGATTCGCAACTGCTTGATCATTACGTAGAGAGGGATAACAATTGATTCGAACGGGACCATAAAGGTGATCAACACTATAGTGAAGACCAACTGTCTCCCCCTGAAATCGAACTTCGCAAGCGCGAATCCAGCCATGGAAGCCACAATAACCGTCAGGAAGATTGTCGAAACCGAAACGAAGAGACTGTTCAAAATCGCCCTTCCGAAATCCAGCTTTGTGAAGATGTGCACAAAATTCTCGAACGTGATCTTTGATGGAATAAACGTTCTCCATGTAAGAGGGTTAGCATACTCATACAACGGACTCGCAGGTCTCAAAGCCGAAGCGACTATCCACGCCAGAGGGACTATAAAGAAGAGACTTACTATTGCCAGCACCGAGAACAACGCCACTGCTTTCCAGACACCTCTAGTCCTCATGATTTCTCCCTTAGTAATCGAATTTTGCTCTCGTCAACCTCAATTCAACGAAACTGAAGACGAGTATTATTGCAAGAAGAATCGATGTTATGGCAGAGGCCCTGCCCATATCGAGATTCACGAATGCGCTCTTGTACGATTCATACATTAGCAGATTTGTAGAGCCTATCGGCCCGCCCTTTGTGATTATATAAACCGGTGCGAAGCTCAGGAAATTGAAGGCCGTATTCGCGACCAGAACAAATGACATGGTTCTTGTCAGTAAAGGAAGAGTTATCCTGAATGTCTTTTGTAGGGTAGAGGCGCCGTCTATTTCGGCCGCCTCGTAAAGCGCTTCAGGTATGTTCTGCAGTCCAGCGAGAAAGTACATCATCCAGTAGCCCGAACTCCTCCAGACGTTAAGCATAATCAATCCCCATAGAGCCTGTGCGGTAGATGAAAAGAAGGGTTGCGGTTTGAGACCAAATAACGTTAGAAAACTATTCGCAAGGCCGTAATAAGGATCCAGAACGATCATCCAGATTACCGACACGACCGCAAATGAGATTGCGGTGGGCAGAAAAAAGACGGTCCTGAAGAATCTGGTGAAGAAGTGGCTACCGTTCAACAGGAGCGCCATTAACAAGGAGCTAATCACAATAAGGGGATTGACTATAACTGAGTACACGATAGTTACCCAGAAGGAATTCCAGAAAACGGGATCGTATTTGAAGAGATAGGTGTAGTTCTCGAAACCCACGAAAGTCTTTTTGCCGGTGAAACTGGTCATAGTCAGACTTTCTATGAAAGAGACGCCTATTGGCCAGATCTTGAAAAGCAAAAGGAATGAAAGTGCCGGTATAACAAAGAACCAGGCGACTCTATTATTTCTGAACATTAACACACCATCCCCGGGTTATTCTTATACGATCCCGTTTTTTCCTATCTGTACCTTCTCAGTTCTCTATCGATTCTTATTGCTGCGTCTTCCAGGGTCTTCTTTGGATCAGCCCCGTAATGAATTGAGTTGAAGGCCTCTCTGAGCATTAACTCATACTGCGAATAACCCGGTGTAACGGGTCTCGGGACTGCTGTATTCTCCATCTCATTGAAGAATAGCTGCCACATCGCGTTGCCAAAAACCTCCGGTAACGCTTCATAGACATCGTACCGTGCTGGAGCAATTCCATTCAACAGATGCCATGTCACTACAGCATCTCTTCCGGTTATGAACTTTGTGAATTTCAAGGCCGCATCGAGTTTCTTTGTTTTCGAGTTTATTCCAACGTGCCAGCTACCCGTCGGCGTTACTGCAACACCGCCTTCGAAATATGGGAACGGTGTCAGGCCATAATCTACTCCGGGATACTGCGCGAGTCGCCTCAGATTCCATTCGTTTCCCAGCATCATTGCGGCTTTGCCCGTTCCAAAATACTCTCTGGCAATTGCAGAATCAGAGACTCCTTGTGGAGATACCTTCCATTCATTAAACAACTTCCAGTAGAAAGTCGCTCCCTGTACAAACTCTTGAGAAGTAATATAACCCTGGGATACGAATCCGTCGTCCGACAGCACCTGAGCTCCCAGAGACTGCATAAGCGGGAAGAGCAGATAAGGTCTGTCTATTTGCTCTATCACAAGTCCCCATACGTCAGGTATTCCATCGTTATTCGTGTCCTTCGTGAGTTTCTTCGCTATCTCGGCTATCTCTTCCCATGTAAGTCTCTCATCGATAGACTCCGATGGAAAAGGAATTCCGTACTCCTCGAATATTGCCTTGTTGTAGAATATTCCCGCTGAAGACGTTCCGTAAGGTACAGAGTAAAATTTCCCGTTGTAGCTTCCCTCTTCGATTGATGCTTTGAACCAGTCATTCATCTCTTCATCGGTATAGTAATCGTCCAGAGCCAACAAATAACCTCTGGCCGCGTAGGATGCATTGTTGGGACCGTCAACAATAAATACATCCGGAGTACCGTCGCCCGCTGCTAACCTGACTTCAATGGTTTGAAAAAGCTGTCCGAAGGGCACAAGCTGAATCTCCACTTCGATAGTGGGGTTCTCCTCTTTGAACGCATTAATGAGCTGCATAACCTGGTCCTTAGGCCACCCCATCCACAAAACCTCGAGAGTTGTCGCCGATAGTAGAACTCCTGTCAGAAGGATCATCAAAACTAGCAATCTTCTCAAACCTTGCCACCTCCTTTTGATATGGATCTAGCACCGCCTGATCAGTTTGAAAGTGAATCTTCCAGATGGAAAGTAGCTTCTAGAGTAGAGCACTCTTCGACTCTGGAAATCATAATGGAGCTGTTCTAGCAGGAGCAGGGGAGTGCTCACTGGGACATCCAGTTTCTCGGAGAGTTCTCCGTCAGATAGCATCGGTATAAGATCGCATTCGGCATACCTGATGTCAATACCGTAGTGAACTCTCAAGCCCTCAAAAACAGAGTTATGGATCTTAGAGGGATCGAAATCTTCAACGAGCGCCTTCGGTATAATATCCATGCAAAGAGCCACAGGCACCTCTGAAGCGTACTTGGTAGTCTCGAGAAGCAGAACTTCGTCACCGATATTGATATCAAGTCTCTCGCATATACCATCTTCACATCTCGAGACTTTGAAGCAGGTTATCTTACTCTCCGCCTTTAATCCCTGAGCCTTGATAAACTCGGTGATTCCGGTAAGCTTCTCAATACCGCCCCGTACAATCGGCCTCCATTCAGTTACGAAATTCCCTACCCCGTGTCGCTTAAGTAAGAGTCCTTCCTTCTGCAGAAGACCGATAGCTTCGCGCAAAGAGTTTCTGCTGACACCGAGTTCCTGCGCGAGCTCCGGCTCTGAAGGCAACTTATCTCCCGGTCTGATATCACCGTTGAGGATTCTCGATTTCAGTTCGTTCTGGATTCTGTAGATAAGCGAACTATACCTGTCGTTCTGTACAGGAGCGTTTGCCATAGTCTTCTCCCGATAGATCAGATGTAGGATGTCCAACAACAATACTATAACAGAATCTCTGTGATGAAATCAAGCGAGGTTAAAACTGGTGAAGTGCGGTGTGGCAAGAAATCTACATGGAGAAAGGGGGCCAGTATTGAATCAATTTTTTCTAAATACTGGCCCGAGAAAGTAATTACACGATTATGTTGATTATTTTGTCCTGAACGTATATGACCTTTCTTATTGTCTTTCCCTGGAGAAGCGCGGACAGTTTTTCATCTTTCATTATCGCTTCCATAACGGTTTCCTGATCTGAATTCTGTGAGATAGTGACCTTTCCCTTCATCTTGCCCAGTATCTGCACCGGAAGCTCGATGCTCGCCATGGAAGCATATTCTTCATATCCTGACGGGAAGCCGTCTTCGAGAATTGTCTTGCACTTTCCGCCCTTTATACTGTAAATCTCTTCACACATGAATGGAGCAAACGGCGACAGTAGTTTGGCAATATCTATAACCAGCCGTCTCTCGATAGAGCTCTCTTTCGTGGCCTCGTTCAAGAATTCCATAATTGCAGCAATGGCGGTATTGGGCTTAATGCTCTTTATTGAATACTCAACCTTTTCCACAGTTTCGGCCATCTTGATCTTCAGCTCCAGAGAGCTCTTACCTTCGGGCATATTCGCCAAATCCCAGACTCTGTTAAGGAATCTCTTTATTGCATCCATGCCGCTGTCTCTGAAGTCCCCTCCTTCAAGGAAAGTTCCCATGAACATGAGATATGTTCTCAAGGCATCGACACCGTGGCTTTCGAAGTACTGATTGGGGTTCACTATGTTGCCCTTGGACTTTGACATCTTCTCGCCGTCTTTGATAATAAGACCATGGCCTCTGAAGGAAGCAAAGGGCTCTTCAAATGGAAGGTAGCCCATATCGTGAAGGGCCATCGCAATGAATCTGGAATACATTAGGTGCAGAGTGGCGTGCTCGTTTCCGCCAATATACATATCGACCGGACACCACTTGTCTGTAAGCTCCGCGTCAAAGGCGATAGAGTCGTTGTCAGGCGACAGATACCTGAGATAGTACCAGGCAGAGTCTAGAAAGTTGTCCGAAACATCTGTCTCTCTTCTGGCAGGCCCACCACAAACAGGACACTCTGTATTCACAAAATCGGGACTCTTGGCAAGCGGAGATTTACCGCTTCCGTCGGGTATATAGTTATCCGTCTTTGGAAGCATAACGGGCAGCTCTTCATCTGGAACCGGTACAGTTCCACACTTACTGCAATAGATCATAGGAATTGGCGGTCCCCAGTAACGCTGCCTGGATATGCACCAATCGTGGAGATGATATGTAACAGAACCACTGATCGAAGGGTCTATGGTATCTATATCTTCTATGAAATCGATGCTTTTTACGCCGGAGAATCTATCGCTGTTGATCATGACCCCCTTTTCGACATACGGTAGCTGGGAAGGATCACAGTCTATTACCTGCCTTATCTCAAGGCCATACTTCTTGGCGAAGACGAAGTCTCTTTCGTCATGGGCAGGAACGGCCATGACTGCACCGGTACCGTATTCAGCGAGCACATAATCGCCGATCCATATGGGAAGCATCTCTCCGGTGAGAGGATGTATAGCGTATGAACCTGTGAAGATACCGTTCTTTGGACGAGAGATCGAGGTTCGAGTCGCGAGGTCCATATTCTTGACGTTCTCCTTGAACTCTTCAAATGCCTCTTCAGTTACCGGAGTAATAAGTTTCTCGACGAGAGGATACTCCGGTGCGACAACGATATACGTTACACCGTACACAGTATCGGGCCTGGTCGTGAAGACCTCTATCTTCTCATCCATTCCAGCCACATCGAAGGTTATTGATGCCCCGGTCGATTTTCCGATCCAGGCTCGCTGGAGATTCTTCGTGGTTTCTGTCCAGTCTAGCTTCTCGAGATTTGACAGTAGTTTCTCCGCGTACTCGGTAATTTTGAAGAACCACTGGCTCATCTCGCGTTTGTCGACTTCATTGCTGCATCTCTCACAGTGACCGTCGATTACCTGCTCATCGGCAAGTACGGTCTTGCAGGAAGGACACCAGTTCACGTTCGAAGCACGCTTCTCGGCCAGACCTTTCTTGAAGAGCTGAATGAAGATCCACTGGGTCCACTTGTAATACTCCGGTGAAGAAGTTATCGCTTCGCTGTCCCAATCATATATGTTGCCTATCTTCTTCAACTGCTCTTCTCTGAAGTACTCTATGCTCTTTGGAGTGAGTTCTGCCGGATGCCGACCGACCCTCAGGGCGTAGTTTTCGCTGTGAATACCGAATGCATCGAAGCCTATGGGTTCGAATACGTCGTAGCCTTTGAGCTTCATGAATCTTCCGTACACATCCGACCCTATAAAGGAAAACATATTTCCAATATGCAGACCGGCGGCGGAGGGATAGGGAAACATCATGAGATTATAGAAAGGCTTCTCGGCCTTCTTCAGATCTATATTGAATGGTTTCTCCTTCGCGTAATACTCCTGCCATTTCTTCTCGATCGCCCTGAAATCGTACATCTGATACCTCCCGAAAGCTAGACAAATTGATTATAAAGCCTGAGAAAAGAGATTTAGGTGGATTATAACACGCCTATGTAAAAGGAAATCTTGCATCCAAAAAACGAAAAGAGCAGGACAGAAGCCCTGCTCCTTGTGGTTTACTGAGTAATCAGTCGATCATGCTGTTCCAGATCATCAGGAACCTGCTTACGTCTTCATGATCTACCCAGCCGTCTTTCGGAATTGAGATGTCGAAAAGCGGATTCGCAGTGAACATATTCGCTATAAGAAGTTTGAAATCATCTTCATCGACGACGCCGTCTTCGTTGAAGTCGATGTCTTCAATTTCGTAAGCCTCTTCGAATATCGGAACATACATTGCGTTGTACTCTATCATCCATGAGCTGATACCGTAACCGTTGTTAGCGGAGAACTCGTATAGCTGCTTCGAAACGGCCGGCACCACGTAGTAGCCGTTCCAGCCCCAGTCACCCCAGCTGTTCTTGATTACCCAGAACTCTGTTGCTGCCCAGCTGAGACCTGAGAATGGATCGTTAACTGTTACTGATTCTGCTGCCGGGTCAATAATATCCGGGAAGGCAGCCTTTAGGCCTGCCATATCAAGCCAGCCGACGAGCGTAACCGCATGACCACCGGTTAAGGTCTTGGTCGTGGGGATATATACTCCTCCGGTGTAGAAATCATAGTCTGCGGGCACTCTGAAGGAAACGCCCAGAGCTCCAAATCTCACGAGGGCTTCTTTCACGGCGTTTATATATACTTCATATGGGAAGCCTAGCCAGCCGAGTTCATCGGCGTAGTATATCTGAACTGTCTTCGTACTCTTGACGATGTTATCTTCCCACTTGTTGTTCGTCGGGTTCCATGTTATCCAGGGATTGAAATCGAATTTGCTGTATGGGAAATCACTCTCCAGAGGAAGTCCGTACCTTACGCTATTATATGTTGAGAATATCTGATTTCCTCCGACGTCGGCATTCGAGTCCTGGATTATTACATCCGACTGGACGGGATCATAAACAGATTCGATGTACACATCCCAGTCAATATCGTGGAAAGAGGCGAATTGCTCCGAGAAGTCGTAGGAATCATCTTGAAGCTCCCAGGGCTCGTACGCATCCTCGCCACCGAAACCGTCTTTTTGAACCATCAGCGCACTCTCAAAGGCCGCAACTGTAGCAAATGCCCAGCAGGTACCGTGGAAGGCCTGGTTCTTGATCGGCGTGTGTATCTGGATAAAACTACCGGCAGGAATATCTATATCCCAATTGGGGAAATAAACAAACAGAGCCGAGATTAACTGTCCCCAGCGAGTCGTGGCCTGGATCGAGAAGTCGCCTTCTCTTTTCAACTCGACTCTTTCGGGAAGCTCGATTTCTCCATGCCATTTTTCGATGATACTATCGAGATCGGTAATTCCGTGCACAGCAAATTCATTCAGAGCGCCCGGGACTCCTGCCTTCCAGGGGAGATTCAGCTCTGAAATAGCGGCGTTGACTTCTGCGGCTCTCAGGGCAGCCTCTTCCAGCAGGCCATTTCCAAAAGCCACAAAAGAGACCAGAGTGATTATTAAAACCAGTAATGTCTTCTTCATTCAAATCACCCCTCACATTTCCACAGCGACAGCTTCGGGCAGATCAAGACCGTAAAGGAAATTATCTACCACTATGCCGTCGATGGTTCTGTTTTCATCGTCTCTTATGTAGTAGTCGAATCCCAGGGCAAGAAGGACTTCCTGACCGTTCATCCCGGTTCCAAAGCTAAATTCGACGAAGGCAAGAACATCAGATACCGCTTCGATTTCGGTCGGTTCATCGACAAACCCTCTTACGAGGACTATCTCGTCTCCGAAATCGACGAAATCGCTTACATTCTTCTTGTCCGGAATAAACTCAGGGAAGAACACATCTGCGACCGTCAATCCTGCGTCGTACTGCAGAGAACACTGAAGATACATAAGTTCCCCGTTCTTAGTGTTGTCAGGTGCGAAGTATGCCTTCTCTTTTTCGATATAGTCTCTTACATTCGGCGCGACAACCGCTACGACTAGAGAGCCATCTTCCTCTTCAGTAGCAGGGTTCATTACGACAGGCACCCAGAGTATCTCCGGCTTGTCTTCGCCCGTATAGCGCTCTTCAAGCTTGAAGGTAACATACTTGTAGTTTGAGTTACCAAGAGCGTCATAGCCCATGATGTAAAGAAGGTAGCTCTGTCCGAGTTCAAGCATATAAGGCATCACTGCTAGACCGGATTTTAGATAAAGCGCGACATACTCATCGTTGAGAAGAATTCCGCTAACTGAAGGATCCCAGTCAAGCCAGTTCGTAACCCATGGATAGCCTTCTTCGGTAAGCGCTCTGAACCTTAACTCGACTTTGGTTACGGGTTCTGAGAATGCCCACTCTACAAACAGGTATCTTCCGAAAGGTCTGAAATCTCCATCGGCAAGTCCGCCGCTGTACCTGTCAGATCCATAAATTGTGACGTTTGGACCGACAGTGTCTACCAGAAAACTATACTTACTTGGAGTTCCGTTAAACTCCTTGGTCTTCACCTGGATGGAATGGTTCCCTTCGGCAAGACCAGTAAGCGCTACGCTGGTGGCATCTGTCTCGATGAAGGCAGCCCCGTTTACCGAGTAAACATAGGTGTGATCGAGACCATCGACCGGTTGCCAGGAGACCGTCACGTTCTTTGAAGCATAAGCGGTCTGTGTGTTGTCGAAAATTACTGAAGGGCTTCCAACCGTGAATTCAAGCTCGTTCGAATTGAACGTCCGGAATTTGCTTTCTATCGCCAGCATTCCGAGAGCTTCGACTGAGGCCTTGTAATTGCCAGGTACCAGTTCCGTCGCGTACTCGGTTTCTTTAAGTTCAACTACGTCGTCGTTGATATGAAGTTTGAAAACCACTTCTTTGAAGTCATCGGCTGTCTCGAACGTCCAGTTGAAAGTGATTGTCGTTCCGGCCAGGACCATATTCGATCCGGCGTCTGACTTCAGCGTTACCACAACGAATGGCGGCCTGAAACAGGATGTCACAAGCAAGACGAGTGAAACAAGAAGAATCAAAAGCAAAGAATAACGCTTCATCCACATACCCCCTTTTGTGAGTTGGTTTTATTCTAGCACCATATAACACCAAACGGAAGTTCTTAGTTATTCTTCAGTTACCTGCAACTCCGCATTCCTAGTCTGGCTGTTGGGAATTTGCAGTCATTGCTACCAAGTTCATTTACTTGTGAGCGGTTGGAGGAGTTTGCGCTAACCAAAGAGCAACTTCATTGACTATTGATAATCGGACTAGATATTGGCTCGTTTCTGTATAATGTAAATAGGATCAGAAATCTCTGAAAAAGGGGGTAAAGGAATGAAGAAAAGTATTACACTGCTGATTCTGGCTCTGGCAGTGGCTCTCGTGATCAGCTCCTGTGTTAAGCCTTCACATCCGACCGAAGCAACGCTTGAAATCGTATCGATAACAGTGCTCGGAAGCGAAGCGACGATTACATGGAAGCTGAATACTACCGCAGAGATTGTAGCCGTGAACTATACGCTTCATTTAAACGGAAGTACATACGAGACCGCTGGCACAGTCAAGACGGTTACACTTGGACCCGGCGATTATGAGGCATGGGTAGAGGGAGAGATAACCGGAAAGTATGAAGACGTCTTTAAACTGCCTCCCGTGCATGTCGAATCAGAAAAAGAGCAGTTTACGGTCCTACAGGAGTATTCCAGCCTCGTCGAAGCGAATCTCGTCGAGTATATGACGGGACCCGCGGCCGCTGGAGTAAACGTGGAGGTGTTTGATTCGGAGACAGGTCTGCTTGTAGGTCTTGGTGAGACAGACCAAGAAGGGATGGCTCTAATAGAGCTTACCTGGTATTTAGAACCCGGGCTCTCCGAACCAAGAGAAGTCATGCTCAAAGCTCTCAAAACAGGTATGGCTCCAAGCTTCCTCAAGGGACTAATGGTTCTGCCCGTCCCGGCAAACGAACTCGCTGACTCTGAAGAACCTGTTGCAGTTGATATGGCGATCAACCGGGCAGCGATCGATCCGCTGAGCGAGAATTATCCACAGATCGAGATAACAATGGTTGACGGAGAGGGAAATGAAATCGATCCCGATAACGTCACTACAAACGTCAATCTAAAAATCAAGTTTCTTAGCGAACTCGACTACGATGTCTGGGACGTTCTCTATGTAGGTTTGGGTTACGTTCCCTGGGCCGGTGGAAGAAATTTTGCGGCCTTCGGTATGGCAGAAGCGACTTACGTAATTCCCGCAGCCGCGTTTTCGGGTGAGTTGCAGGTTCATGTCGTTGTGTATGACCACAACAGGGCGAGGCTCGATCAGATTGTGAATCTTAACTTCACTGCCGAAAAGCCTGAACCCACAGAGACTTTCGCACCGTCAGGCCTTTGGCTCTTCTCATGGACCTCATCCGCATATGTTCAGTACTATTCGTTACCGTCTGATATTAACGGGAAGAGTATCTTCATGGACGAAGCGACCTATAACGATATAATGGGTGCGCCAAAGGACGGAAATCTCTTCACACAGATCGCGTGGGATCTGCCTGAAGACCTTACCGGCATAGTTGGATTCAATATTTATCGTTCCGCCGATGGTGTCAATTACAAGAAGATAGCATTCAGAACTTCTGCCTTCGGATTTGACCACGGAATTGGAGTTGAAGCCGGAAACAAGTATTACTACAAAGTCAGGTCTGTTTATGCAGATGGAACCGAATCTGAAGACAGTAACGTGGCCACGATAGTCCCACTTGACCTGTTCAATGTCAAACTCCTATCACCGGCGAACAATTCTACAGATGTCTCCAGAAGACCTAACTTCCGCTGGACTCCGGTTGATAAAAACGATCCTAAGAAGCTTCCGATTCTTGGCGGGGGTCTCTTGAACGAGGGCGAAATACTATACCATTACACACCGTGGATCTACGATACCGTTCTAAGCAGAGGGCAGCACATTCTCCCAATAGACACCGAAGGCTATCAGTTTGACTTCGAAACTGCGGGACCTTCACAGGTATCGGTCAAATTCCTTGATCCATGGTATCAAGACTGGGCGATGATATGGGTATACCTTCTCGGTGGAGGAGTGTATGTCTACCCTTACGATGGCCTGGAAGCCTTCAAAACATACGAATGGGGACTTGATTATGCATATGCTCAGTATGTCGGTGAGGACGAAGATGGAGACGGCTATGCAGATTCTGTAGCCAGGTCTATTGCCATGGATCTTGGATTCGGGCTGAATTTCAACCCGAACGTTATCACAAGACCCGATTACTACAACCGCTTCACTACGGGCGAAGGTTATTGATGAGGAGGTGGTGTAGATGAAGCGCATTAAAGTGAATTACATTCTTCTTGCAGTGTTTGTCTTGATAGCTCTTGTTTTCTCGTCATGTGTGCGACTTACCCCCTCCGATAATGAGGCGCTGAAGACCCGCGAGGTATGGTCTCAGATCGATAATGCTCCGTATATCGAAGGAAGGTTGATCGTTGGATATACTGATTATGAAAGCCTGGAAATACTGGCCATGGCTATCGGAGCAGAGATAACTGTAAACATAGAGAGAATCCAGGCGGCCGGTTTGAAGTTTTCCGGTACAGTAGAAACTGCCAGAGAAAAGATTAAAGACTTATTTGAAGAAGATCTGGAGCTTCTTGAATCCTTCAGGTATATCGAACCCAGTTACGATAGGTATCTCATTGAGCCGCTGAAGGATGACAGTCTGAAGCTGGTAGATCTGCCTTCAGTACTGGCAGATAACGGAATACCCAATCTCGAGCAGTTCTTATGGGGAATAAAGAAGGTAAAAGCCCCGGAGGCCTGGGCTGCAGGGTACGATGGTACGGGAGTCACAGTCGCCGTGTTCGATACGGGAATCGACTCCACACACCCCGACCTCCAGGGTCAGGTCACGCTCAGGTATGATCCGGTTCTCGGCCTGGAAATCGATCCGGATATAGACTACACTTTCGGTGCGCACGGTACGCATGTCGCAGGTACAATAGCCGCTAAAGACGATGGTCAGGGTGTTGTCGGTGTTGCACCGGGGGCGAGCCTGATGGACATTCCCATATTCCAGCCCGGATATATAGGCGATGAGTTTGTTGCGGCCGGAATTGTGTACGCCGTTGAAAACGGTGCTACCGTTCTCTCGAATTCCTGGGGTGGCAAGGGATACTCGAGCGTACTGAAAGACGCCATAGACTACGCAAACTTCAACAACGTTGTCTTTGTCAATTCGGCAGGAAATTCGCATACTGACGAAATCGGCACCCCGAAAATGTATCCAGGTGTAGTAGTAGTAGCCGCTTCTACCGCGGTTGATGGCATTACTTACTTCTCGACAAGAGGTCTGAAAGTCTCTGTCGCGGCACCTGGCGACTATACTATTCTATCGACGGTTCCGCTGTGGGATGTGGCCGAATTCGCATATCCAGATCTGCCCTATGCATATTACGGCGGTACTTCAATGGCCTGTCCACACGTATCCGGAGCAATTGCCATACTTCAGCAGAAACACGCAGGTATGGAACTCACGGCCTACCAGTACAGAAGACTTATTGAACTGGGAGCCGATGATATCATGGCTCCAGGAAAGGATATCGATAGCGGGTACGGAAGACTGAACATAGTGAAGTCTCTGGCCATCAATCCGTCAATCATCGGCCAGGGTGGAAATGTGATGATCTCCACTCAGACTGCCAGAAGCAAATACGATGAGGAGTTTGGATGGTATGATCCGGTGTTCATCCCCGGAGTATATGTAACCCTCATACCAAAAGACCCAAAGATGGCTCCGCTATACGTCAAGAGTACCGGTGACCTTTCCGGCGCGGGTGCTATCCTTTTCGATATCGATCCCGGCTATTACGACGTGTATTTCGGCAATGGCGATCTCTGGGCCGAAGATTCTCTTCTGGCCATGATAAGCGGACGTACTCAGGAGCAGGTAGGTTTCGCCTGGAAGAACTACGAAGTCGGGCACTCTCTAAAAGACTTCTCATGGGTGGATGTCGCCGAATTCTCCTCAAGTCCAAAAGTCGTAGTGCAGGATGTGAAGATCTTCGAAGAAGATGTCGAGTTGAAGAACTCGGAAATCGCCGCATTTGTTCACTTCGACCTCATCGCTTTCAACGCGATGACCTTTGATGAGTTCAGCACAACGATACCCTATTCAGGTGGCACCTTCACACTTCCGAACAGCGCTCCCGGTCCACTGTACGCATTCTTCCTCGAACCTTACAGTGAAGACGTTGATGAGTTCTTGATGACTCGGGATGCTGTCTTTGTCGGTTACGTCGAGTACGATAACAACCCGTCTAGAAGGATTCCATTCAAGGTCAAGATGGCTGCAGGGACCGGCTCTGTTCTTATCACAGATTCCTGGTCTCCGTATTTTAGCGCTTTCTAGTACAACTCTACCCGAAGCCCCCGCAAGGGGGCTTTTTTCATGGCATAATAGGCTCTGGGGGTGACGAAGTGAGAGACATGATACTTGACATCATGATAGAGATCCCAAAAGGCAGCAGAAACAAATACGAATTTGACAAGAAGCTCAAAATGGTACGATTCGACAGAACGCTCTTCTCTGCGGTGCACTATCCTATGGACTATGGCTTCATATTGAACACTCTCGCGGAAGACGAAGATCCTCTGGACGCGATGGTTCTCCTGTGGGAACCAACTTTTCCCGGTTGTCTGATCGAGGCAAAGCCTATCGGGGCCTTCAAAATGTGGGACGAGAAGGGTTCTGATGAGAAGGTACTCTGTGTTCCAATACACGATCCGGTCTGGAATTACATTGAGACACTGGAAGACGTGCCACCGCATCTGCTGAAGGAAATCGAACACTTCTTCTCGGTCTATAAAGAGCTCGAAAAGAAGAAGACTGGTATAGAAGGCTGGGTCGGGAAAGAGGAGACTATAAGGA
>LVBU01000020.1 GCA_001603185.1 Thermotogales bacterium Thermo_02
AGAACTTTCTTCATTACCACTCACCTCCTCGGAAAACGTTTACCAAATGAGAATATATAGATTATACTTCATCGCTGCCGAAAATCCAAAACGTTAAGGTGAAAGTATTGCTTTTTGCCCGGAGATTGAGATATACTCTAGTGACAAAGACTTGTTCAGTGCTCTCATAAGAGCAAGTTCCTTGTTCGCTTTGGTATTGACATAAATCGCTAGAGTACCACGATGAAAGAATTCGATAGGTCACATTGGATTCATTCTATTTGGAAAACGTTTACCGAACAAGAGGTGAGATTAGTGAAGAAAAGAAACTCCCCGGAGACAGAGTTTGGAAGCCGTACGCTGATTTACTCAATGCTTGTTTCGGCTTACTTTTTCTCTTATTTCTTTAGAGTCTCATCTTCTGTGAGTCTTCCCATAATCGCTGGAGAGTGGGGCATGAGCGCGTCTCTAGTTGGCTTAATCTCCAGCCTATACTTTTACGCATATGCCTTCATGCAACCGGTGAGCGGGGCGCTCAATGACAGGTTTGGTCCAATGAAAGTGGTGTCTCTTGGAATGGCGACTTCCGGCGTTGGCGCACTGGTCTTTGCCTTCGCTCCGACACCCTTTGTGCTAGGAATCGGAAGGCTTCTTACCGGACTTGGACTGGCTCCCATGCTATCGGGGGTACTCGTCTTTCAGTCTCATTCCTTTCCCGTGGATAGATACTCTTTCTATTCGGGAATCACATACACTGTTGGGAATCTCGGCGCAGTGGTTTCAGTGGCGCCTCTGGCATTTGCACTGGACGAATTCGGTAGAAAGAATGTCTTCGTTCTGCTTTCCCTCATGAATTTCCTGCTCGCTGTCATGCTTATTTCAAGAAGAAGAGAAGACCCGGTAGCGAATATAAACACAATGGGCAACAGAAGCAGCTTCGTAGAAAACCTCAAGTCATCGTTCAAAAAGATAGGGCATTCTACTCAGCTCAAGCTTATGCTTGTTCTCTGGGGAGTATCTTTCGGAGCGTTGATGTCGCTACAGGGACTCTGGGCGGTCTCCTGGTACCAGGTTTCATACGGAATATCTCACGGTAGTGCAAGCGCGTGGTCTACACTCATAAGCGTCGGTGTTATGCTGGGTAATTTCGCGGGAGCGTATATCGCACGTCCTAGCCGTTACAGAAGAATTGCTATAGTCTCTTCCTGTCTGTCATACGGTTTGGCATGGTGCATTTTCTGGATCTCCATGAGGTCACGCTTGCCAATTGCTCTTCCGGGAGTAATGGGCTTCATTCTGGGAGTTTCGGCCGGGATTAGCTATGATCACCTGACTGCCGGTGTCAACGATCTTTCGGCTCGGGAATACGGAGGTTCTCTCTTTGGAGGAATGAATCTCTTCACCTTTATTTCTGTAATCGCTTTTCAATGGGGTACTGGCGCATTTTTGCAGTTCTTCTCTACCGGGAGCGTGGGTATATACGATCCCGGTGCGTATAGCAAGACTTTTGGAATTGTGACCTTTATGGTTATAATGAGTCTGCTGGCACTTCCATTCCTGAAAAGCTTCGAAAACGGAAAGGGGAGCAAACTGATTTGAAAAAAAGTAACAGAGTAACCATTAGACAGGTCGCCGATTACGCGGGATTATCAGTCGCAACGGTCTCAAGAGTCCTCAACGGTTCCAGACCGGTCGCTCCGCATCTTCAGGCACGCGTAAGAGAGGCCGTTGAGAAACTCAATTACGAGCCCAACGTGGCCGCCAGGTTTATGAAAGGTCAGAAGACCGGTACGCTGGGCATGATCGTTCCGGACGTCTCTCATCCGTTCTTCAGTTCTATGATCTCGGGTGCGATTTTGAAGGCCCAGGAAATCGATCAGGTGATCATTGTTTCAACATCCGATGGAAAGAGAGAAATCGAGAAAAGAGCAATAGACGGCCTCGCCAGAACTGTTGTCGACGGTCTGATATACTGCCCCGTTTCAACGGGCGAACCTCTGCCTGAAATCGATAGATTCAGACGTCTTCCGATAGTTGTAGTCGGAAGAAGAAACGTCTTCGCCTCAAAACCCCATGTCTATACAGATAATATTAAGGGTGGCTATCTAGCTACTAAGTACCTTCTCAGACTGGGAAGAAAGAGAGTCGGCTTTCTTGCGGGGTTCTGGAGTCCCCCCTGTACACTGGAAAACATTAGAGAGAAGTCCTCCGGCCCCGAAGCGGGAAGCTACAGCACTCTCGATAGATTCGCGGGTTACTACACGGCGCTCAAAGAAGAGGGCATTGACTATGACAAGTCTCTCATAGTCATCTGCGGATACAGCTATCAGGCGGGATACGATGCGACTAAAGAGCTCCTGGAGAGAATGGTAGAGGTCGATTCGATAATCGCGGCAAACGACCTTGTTGCCGCCGGAGTGTTATCATTTCTGAAGAACCAGGGTATCGGTGTTCCCGACCAAATATCGGTTATTGGATACGACAACAATCTTATAGCTCCCCTGACTTCTCCCGGACTGACTTCCGTTGACCAGGATCCGAGAAAACTCGGCGAAGAGTCTGTCACAGCTCTTGCCAGAGCGATCTCCGGAAGACGAGTGACAGATACTATAATCGACGTGAGGCTTTCCATAAGGAACTCGACAAGCGCACGTCGGTGATTGCGGTTGTTGATATCAGTCGATCATTACGGCCTTTATGACTTTGTCTTTTTCCCTCTCAGCACGCAGCATCATACTCTCGATCTCTTCAAGCTTGAATCGGTCGGTTATCAGATCTCGAACATCGACTGTTTTGCTCCTGATCATGTCGAGGCATCTGGGAAAGTATAGAGCCGGCACCGCATGTGAGGCCCTGAGCTGCAACCTGTTGAAGTGGAAGTAGTTAGCATCGAACTTGATGAAGCGGCCCTCTCCGTAATCGATTCCAATGAATCCGACGACCCCGCCAAAGTTCATTACGCTAAAAACCTCGGGAATGACACTGGGTGGAGCCGTCACGAGCGCCTTATCTACGCCTCCGCGAGGAAATCTGTACGAACTCACCGGTGTCTTATCGACAAGTATTACATCGTCCACACCCAGCTTCCTCGCAATGTCCACTCTTATCTTCGAACGGGAATGGTTTGCTGCGAATACTCTTCTGGCTCCCATTGCACGGGCTATCTGAATCGCCATCAGCCCAATGGGCCCGAGTCCCACCACAAGCACATCGTCATTGAGTTCGGGTCTAACTGTATAACACAGATCAAGAGCCACTCCCATCGGTTCGACAAGCGAAGCCTCTTCAAACGAAACACCTTCAAACAACACCGCGTTTTGCCTGTCGATTATTATCTTTTCTGCAAAACC
The DNA here is from genome assembly GCA_001603185.1 of Thermotogales bacterium Thermo_02. Taxonomy (GTDB): domain Bacteria; phylum Thermotogota; class Thermotogae; order Petrotogales; family Kosmotogaceae; genus Mesotoga. The sequence continues at coordinate 3,330 of LVBU01000020.1, forward strand.
CATTGTGAGTCCCTCATTTTGAGCTCGACTAAACACATTGGGACTTCTATCGTGGCAGAGATCTGTTCTTCCATTTCTACAGTCTTCACACTTCCCGCAGAAGGATCCGCTCTCGACTATGACACTGTCTCCGATCTGGACGTTATCTACACAAGAACCAGTGGCCTCCACAACGCCCACTATTTCGTGACCGAAGCTCTGCCAATCCTTCGCCTCGCTCCTTGCCGTGTGCAGGTCCGTACCGCATATTCCCGAAGCCTTTATCTTGAGCAAAACATCGTTAGGTTTCAACTCGGGAAGATCGACTTCTTCAAGCTTGAATTCGAAAGGCGATTTGACAAACGCGGCTTTCAAAGGTTATCAACTCCTCAAAGATCCAGGCCGGAATTGGCGACTATCTCTTCGATTTCATTGTAGAGTGCGTCTTCCATAGTCCATTCAACGGCCCCGAGATTCTCTTCCAGTTGAGCGACGTTCTGTGCTCCCGCTATTACTGACGTGACGGCGTTGTCTCTTACCATCCAGTTTATCGCTATCTGGCCCAGAGGCTTACCAGTCCTGTGAGCCAGTTTTCTTAGATTGATAACGACTTCGTAGTACTTCCTGAATTCCGGAGTGCTGAGTTTTGGATTTGACGATCGGACATCGCTTGAACTGAAATCCTTGCTGTTGCTTATCGTACCTGTCAGCAATCCCTGGAAGAGAGGACTATAAGGTAAGAAAGCCATACCGTTCTTCACTACAAAAGGCAATACTTCTCTTTCAGTTCTGTACTCGAGCGGTATGTTGTGATAGCTTTCGGGATTTCTCTCAAGCATATTGTAAAGACCCTGCATACTGCTGATCTCACCGATCTTCATCGCTCTTTCGGCTTCTACGATAGAGAAATTCGAAAGGCCAATATATCTGATCTTTCCGGCCTTCTGCAGTTCAACCAAAGTCTCCATAGTCTCTTCTATTTCGACTGCGGGGTCTGGCCAGTGCAACTGATAGAGATCGACATAGTCCGTTCCGAGTCTTTGGAGACTCTCTTCGATTTCACGTCTAATGCTTTCCGGTCTGAGGCAGTTCGTTATCCTGTTCTGTTTGTCCCATATAAGGCCGCACTTGGTGGCAATGAAGACTTTGCTTCTTGAACCGCTTATAGCCTTTCCTAGAACCTCTTCTGCGTGGCCGAATCCGTAGACTGGAGCGACATCGAACAGGTTTATCCCTGCCTCTATCGCCTTATGAATGGTCTTTATGGAATCACCATCTGTCGTGCCGTCCCAGAAGGCAGGTCCGGAGATTCCCCAGCAACCGTAACCGAGAACTGAAAGCTCGTCTTCTATACGTTCAACCTTTTTGTACTTCAAATCGTTTCCCCCTTTATTCGAGGTTTGCGTGGTTCCTGAACATTTCTTTGGAACTCATGTCTAGCTTTTCCATAATATTCATTACGATAATATCGGTAACGATCAAGAGCGATTGCTCGAAGAGGTTACCCATGGGTTGAATTGAAGCGACTCCCTTTCTTTCGGGGACTTTCGGTGTTTTTGTGGGAATCATGATCATTCCACTGCTCATTGAAGAGACAGTCGACTCACCACTCGCAGTAATGGCCAGAATTGTTGTCCCACAATCGAAAGCCTTTCTGCAATTGGCTACAACAGAAGCTGTTTCACCGGAAGCAGTTCCGACAATCAAGACGTCTCCCTCTTCAACCGCAGGCGTTGTGGTTTCTCCAATCACGTGAACTCTCAACCCTAGGTGCATCAATCTCATGGCGAAGGCCTTCATCGCCAGTCCGGACCTTCCCATTCCGAGAGTGAATACCCGCTTCGCTTTCAATATCTCGCCAGTAAAAGAGTCGACAGTGTCTTCATCAATGTCCGAAAGGACCGCCGCGATTTCCGCAAGTACTTTTTCAAGACTATTTCTGAAATCCATCTATCTCATCGCCAGTCTGTCAACAATCCTGGACGCCATATCGGCAGGATCTGTCGCTTCGCAAATCGCTCTCCCGGAGACTATTACGTCGGGTTTCAATGGTAGCAAGTAGTGTATATTTGCCAGCGATATACCACCGGCAATCGCCACTTTCGTCCTCGGAAGCAATCTCCTGATTATTCCTATCTTCCTCGTATAATCGGCCATATGAAACGTCTCGCCTACGCCGCTCACATCGGCCGGAGTGTGCAGGCAAACATAACCCGGCGACAGCGGCGAGACTCTGGCGGCAAACTCCTCGAAGTCGGAAAGCTCTATCGTATCGAGCATTATTGCTCCACCGGCCTCATTTGCAGCTCTGATTGACTGTGAAATCGTCTTTAGAGAAGCCACGGCCAGTACAGTAACTATACTGGCTCCCCTATCGAAAGCCATTTTTGCTTCAAGATAGCCCGCGTCCACGATCTTAGTATCGGCAAGTATCAGACAGTCTTTGAACTCTTCTCTCGCCTCTTCTACTATCGACATTCCATTTTCCATTATTACTGGAGTGCCCACTTCAAGAATATCTATGAAGGGTCTTACTTTTCTGGCAAAAGATAAGAATTCGTCTTTCACTATTACGTCGTTTGCGAATTGTAATTCCATAGGCAGCTCAGTAAGTGACGCCTGCGACGAGAATGACACTTGAATACGGAATCTGCTCACCCGTTCTGATAACGGCCTTCGAATGATCGTTTGTGAGCTCTTTGAATCTCACATGTGGTACGTATTCGACTTCTATTCCCTCCGGGAGTCTTTTCAACGTCTGCTCAAGAGCTTCGGGACTGATAGTCTTTATCTCTTGCGCGAGTATCACCTTTTCGATCTCCAATTCCTCAAGAACAGGCTCGAGAACATCGAAAATACCTGGCTTTCCGCCCACTATACTTACGTCTATCCGATACCTGTCGCTGGCTATAGGAAGACCGGAATCGGAAATCACCAGAAGATCTGTATGACCTATAGAACCAATTGCATTGCATATTTCCTTATTTAGTATTCCATTCTTCTTCATGTCTTCTCCTTTCAGACTCAATACCCTGTGGTGAGATTAATGCGAAACTTGTAGTGTCTTGCCTCGTACCAGCACTGGACCAGTTCGATCGGTTCGCCATTAAAAGTCGAACCCAACCGTTCATAGTAAAGAACCGGAGAACCGACTTCGATCTTGAGAAGCTTGGCGATCTTTCCTTCGGCCAGCTTGGCCTCTATAAGAGCATCTCCGTCGATAACCGGAACTCCTTTACTCCTTAGAAGCTCGTACAGAGAGCCCTCGTAGTTGTCCTCGACGGTCAGGCCGCTCCTGAGAGGCAGGAAGGATATGAATAACACCAGCGGGAAGTACAGCTCGTTACCTCTCAATCTCGTCACGCGAAGAACATCTTCGTTCTGGGGTATCTGAAGTCTCTTTGCAAGTTCTTCATCCGGTGAGAAAGTCGATACTTCTACCACCTGAGTTATCGGGACATGATTTTCCAGACGCATCTGGTCGGTAAAACTTCTGATAGTAGTAAGGTGTTCCATTGTGGCATTGTTGGTCACGACGGTCCCCTTGCCACGCATTCTGGCAATCTGTCCGCTAGATTCAAGAGACTGGAGTGCTCGTCTCACCGTGGCGCGACTGACATTGAAAACCTTCATCATCGCTTCTTCGGTCGGCAGTTTTCTTCCGACGGTGCCCGGTTCCTTCATATAGTCCGTGATTATCCTGTATATCTGATAGTAAAGAGGCACAGGACTGGATCGATCAAGAGCGATTTTTCTATTCGCATCGAAAAGCATGATGAATATCCCTTCCTTCGGTATCAGCCATTCCGGGAATCTCATAATCTTTCACGAGAGCCGGAACAGTTTTTCTAGGACAACTTTGACAGGTCTTCATAGACTTCCAGTAACGACTGATAAGATTTCTCGAATACTTCGAAGACCCTCTCGTATCTTTCGTGTGCTTCCCGTCTTGGCGTAATTACCTGAACATCTTTCACAAACTTCGATGCTTCCTGCAAAACCATCTCTCCCGCTCCTACGGCGCCTATTATGGCCGCTCCCATCGAAGTCGCTTCCTCAAGGTATTCGGGAATAGTCACAGTCCTATCGAAGATATCCGCGATTATCTGCTTCCAGTTCCTTCCCTTGGCTCCTCCGCCGATGAGCCTTATCTTGTTGAATTTTCCATTGCTCTCAAGAATATCCAGTATTATCTTCAAGTTGAAGCCGACTCCCTCGAGTACAGACCGGAGCATATCGGATTTTCTGTGAGTCGACGAAAGCCCTATGAAGGCTCCTCTGGCATTTATGTTCCACCGTGGACTTCTCTCACCCAGAATATATGGAAGAAAGATCAGGTTTCCAGATCCAGGCTCTGTAGCGTCTATAAGGTCGTCCATGAGGGTGAAAGCGCTGAGTCCGAGCGACCTGCCCTTCTCCTCTTCCATCTTGCAGAGAGCGTCTTTTGCCCAGTGATACGACGCTCCACCGGCCTGCATAGTACCTGTGGGACAACAAAAACCCTCGATAGGATAGGCGAAGTTGAAGGTTCTAGACTCCCTGTCGAAGAGAGGCTCTCTGGAGCAGGTACTGATCCAGCTCGAAGAACCGAGATAAAGGTAAGCCTCGTCTTCACTGACGACACCCGCGCCGAGGCAGGCACAGGCTCCATCTCCTCCACCACGTACAACCAGGGTCTTTTTCGAAAGCCCCAATTCCGCCGCTACCGCGGGCAAAATGGTCGAGACGACTGAAGTGGACGGAAAGACATCGGGAAGTTTCTTCATGTCCAGTTGAAGAGCCTCCGCAAGGTCTTCGGACCAGCTCCACTTTTTGATATCGAAAAGCAATGTCATCGATGCGTCTGAAGGCTCCGTGCCAAACTCTCCGGTGAATCTGGATACTATGTAGTCCTTCGCTATAAGAAACTTGAAGGCTTTGTCGTAGATCTCTCTTTCATTGTCCTTTATCCAGGCAATCTTCGGTCCCGAATAGGTTGGAGTTATGCGTGAGCCGGTAAGTCTATACACAGCGTCGTTTCCGAGCTTTTCCAGCCTTGCGGACTGTTCCACGCTGCGCTGATCTGCCCAGATTATCGCCCTTCGCAGAGCGTTTCCGTTTCGATCGACCGGTACGGTGCCCATCATCTGACCGCTGAAGCTAATCGCCTTTATATCATCGACCGCAACTCCGGCTCTGGCTAGAAGCTCCGAAGTAGTCTTCTTTATAGATAACCACCACTCTTCTGGATCCTGTTCAACCTGATTGGGTCCGGGGTGGAAAGTCCTGTAATCGCAGAATGAACTCGCCTTAAGCTCTCCGGCTACACTATATAGCGTAGCTTTGTTGCCCGTCGTTCCGAGGTCGTAAGCTATCACATAATTCATCTTCAGACACCCCCTTTGAGCTCACTGGCAAGAGACTCTATCTCCCCGACATCGGGCATCGAGGGCGAAGTGCCGAACCTTGTAGTCGAGATAGCCGCTCCGACTCTCGCGAAATCTATCGCCTCGCTCAAGGTCTTGCCCCTTGAGAAATAGGAAGCGAATACTCCTGCAAAGGCGTCTCCGGCTCCGGTAGTATCTATTGTGGCCACTCTGCACGCCGGAATAAGACCGGAGTTTATCGACGGGCAATAGACGCCCTTTCCTCCCAGAGTGAGTATAACGGTCGAGACATGATTTCTCAGTTCCCTCGCGATTGCCTCAATCGACTCAGAGCCGTCGAGAGATATGCCCGTCATCTGACTTGCCTCTATTTCGTTGGGCATGATTATGTCAACATACTTCAGTATTGCGTGATCAAATTCCTTCACTGGAGCCGGATTAAGCACTACTGTCGCTCCCGCGCCCTTCGCTATCTTAATCGCTTCGTAAGTGGCGTCTAGATTAGCTTCGAACTGTGTCAGGAAGACATCGCAGTCTGTGAAGATCTCTCTTCTATTCCTTACATCTTCAACACTTAGCTCATTACAGGCCTCAGGAGCTACCGCGATAGCGTTGTTGCCATTGTTCTGATCTACTATTATCAAGGCGACGCCAGTACCGGACTCGTCAGATTCGAGCAGGTTCTCTTTGGATATTCCAAATCTGTCGAAAGCGTCTTTGACGAAGGGAGCAAAGAGATCCTTGCCGATCTTCGTCATGAATCTCACATCCGCTCCAGACTTTCTTGCAGCCACTGCCTGATTGAACCCCTTACCACCGGGTCCCATTTTGAATGGCCCCGAGAAGACCGTCTCGCCTACTACCGGAATATGAGGCGACAGCGTCGTCAAGTCCATAACATAGCTTCCAAATACAGTAACTCTATTCATCAATATTCCTCCAAACACCCCGGTACAGCGGGATTATCTCTTCATGATCTGCGCGATCTCCAGAAGTTCTCCGCCGGGACCTCTGAAAGTGTTGTATCTGACCCGTCCATCGAATACCGGTATTGGCTCCTCCGATTCGAGGGCGATTCCTCTCTCTTTGAGATATGCCATCGCTTTCTCAATATCGTTTACGAGAAAGGACAGGTGTTGAAAGTGCGATTCGCTTTCAGGGGCGAATCTCCTATCTTTGCTATCTTCGAAACACATAAGCTCTATCTCACAACCTTCTCCTGCGACAAAAGCCACTTCCAGATGTTTCTCCGGCAGCTGTTCACGGTTTATCAAACTGAGACTGAGCAGACCGGTATAGAACTCCAGAGCTTTGTCTAGATCGGGTACTTCAACTGCAACATGAAAGAATCTGTTTATTCTCATAGTATTAATCACGCCCTTTTGAATAATTTCTTCAAGCCTTCACCCTTCTTCCTGCTCTTAATAAACTGGTCGAAGAATACGGCGAGAATGATTATCGCTCCTATGAATATCTGCATAATGAAAGGATCCACGCCGAGAAGGTTTCCGCCGTTTCTTATAGTCTGAATTATCAGAGCGCCAAGAGCCGTACCGAGGACTGTACCGACCCCTCCACTCAAACTGGCTCCTCCTATGACAACCGATGCAATCGCGTCGAGCTCGTACCCCTGGCCGCCAGTCGGAACCCCGGCCGCCATCCTGGTGCCTAGCATCAAACCGGCAATGCCGCTGAATATTGCCGCGACTATATAGAAAGAGTAGATATTCAATCTGATGTTGATACCAGATAGTCGGGCAGCCTCCTCGTTACTTCCAATTGCGTAGAGGTTCCGCCCAAACTTCGTATATTTCAAAACCAGCATCATGAAAGCTGCGAGAATTATCCACGTCCATGCCAGAGCCGGTATACCCAGAAACTCTTGAACTGCGAACTGTCGGTATTCAGTAGGGACTCCCGTAACCATACGACCGCTGGAAACGTACATGACTACACCTCTTACCAGAGTCATCATACCGAGAGTGGCAATAAAGGCCGGGACCTTTCCGTCGTGTATCGCTATCGCGTTGATCAGTCCTACCAGGGCACCTATAGCGAGCGCGATCAGGATTCCCCAGAAAGAAGACAGTTTGAATTCTCCGCGGGTAGATGTCATGATCGCATAGACCATTCCGGAAAGGCCCACAATAGAACCCACCGAAAGATCTATTCCGCCGGTTATTATGATCAAGGTCATTCCTATCGCAACAACGCCGTTGATCGATGATTGCCTTATAAGGTTAGTAATGTTCGCAAATGACGAGAAGTTTCCCTTTGTTGCGATGGCCAGAAAGACCCACATCACAACCAGAATAATCAACAGGTTTCTTTCAGCTAAAGCTTTTCTCTGCCTCTTTCCAGCCATTTCAGACTGCCTCCTTTATCTTTTCCTTCGATACAAGGTTTTTCATGGCGAGAGTCAACAGATGCTCTTCTGAGAAATCTTCCTTTTGAACCTCCGCGGCCACTCTCCCATTCGATATTACATATATTCTGTCTGAAACGCCCATCAATTCAGGAAGGTAAGATGAAATCAAGATGATTCCCTTTCCTGAGCCAAGGATATCGCCAAAGAGCCGGTAGATTTCCGATTTCGTTCCAACGTCTATCCCGACCGTTGGCTCGTCGAATATCAGTACATCCGGGTTCTTGCAAAGCCACCGCGCAATAATAACCTTCTGCTGGTTTCCACCGCTCAACTGAGATATCGGCTGATACATACTTCCGATCTTTATTGAAAGCTTGTCCACATAGTCCTGAGCCTGGGCATGAGCCTTGGAATAGCTTATAAATCCCGCACGCATTACCTTGTCGAAGTTAATAACATTCACGTTAAAGTCAATATCCTGCTGCAGGAATATCCCCTGTTTCCTGCGGTCTTCGGGCAGATAACCTATTCCCTTTTCGAGCGCGTCTTTTGGTTTCTTAATATAAGACTGCTCGCCGTTTATGATTATCTTTCCTTCAGTGAAGTGATCCACTCCAAAAACAGCCCTCGCTATTTCGGTTCTCCCGGCTCCCACAAGCCCGAACATTCCTACGACTTCTCCGGCTCTGACATTAAAGTTTATATCTTTGAACCTGTTTCCGGAGAGGTTCTCAACCCGTAGAAGCTCCGTTCCGACTTTGGTTTCCTTTTTGTGATACATCTCTTCTATAGATCTTCCGACCATGAGGGGGATCAACTTGTCAACATTCTCGAGCTCCTGCACCGGATAAGTCCCGACCGTCGCACCGTCCTTCAGTACCGTGACCGTGTCACAGATCTCAAAGACCTCTTCAAGATTATGCGAAATATAAACAACGGCCGTTCCCTGCCTCTTCAAGTCCTCGATTATCTTGAAAAGAATCTTTGTCTCACTTCTGGTGAGAACTGCGGTAGGTTCGTCGAAGATAACGAGTTTCGGTTTCTGCCACAAAGCCTTACATATAGCGATCATTTCGCTTTCTGCTATACTCAGTTCCTTGATATTCTTGTGAACATCGATTTTCAGGCCTATCTCGTCGAGAAATTCCTCGGATTCCCTGTACATCTTTCCCCAGTTTATAAATGGCCCAATCAAAGGCTGATGACCTAGAAAAAAGTTCTCTGCAACTGTCAGATCGGGAGTAACCATAACGTCCTGATACACTGCATATATTCCGAGCGCCTTCGAGACCAGCGGGGAGTTCTTGTTGACCTCTCTACCCTCGAATAGCATCGAACCGGAGTCCTTCGTGTAAGCGCCCGTGATTATCTTTATTAGAGTCGACTTGCCCGCTCCGTTTTCACCCACCAGACCTCTCACTTCGCCGCCTTTAACCGAGAAGCTCACGTCATCCAGAGCCTTCACTGCAGGGAAAGACTTGCAGACCTTCTCAACTTCCAGAATAGCTCTCTCTTCCGGCATGTGATCACTCCCCTTTACGTTCCATGCTTCTTCTCGTATTCAGCAAGAATAGCTACGCTCGAGCTTGAACCAAAGACCGACGCGCCCAGTTCCATAAACTTTTCGACTTGCTCGAGTGTGCGGACTCCACCGGAGACCTTTATCTCTTTCTTTCCGGCCACGACAGAGTTTATCAATTCCACGTCGCGATAGGAAGTCGCCCTGGGGCCGAATCCCGTACCGGTCTTCACGAAATCAATCGTAGGAACATCTACTATCAACTCGCAGACTTTTACGATTTCATCTTCAGTTAGTCTGCAGGTCTCGATAATGAACTTGCAGACTCTGTTAGCCTTCTTGACCGGTTCCGACAGAACGACAAACTCCTTCTTCAGATAGTCCCAGTCTTTTGACTTAACTGCGGAGATATTTATCACTATGTCAAAATCGGTAATAGCCTCTCCAAGTGAAAGATAGTATTCTATCTCCCGCATTTTCATGTCGGTCGGAACCATCCCGAACGGAAAACCTCCGGGACCTACATTTATACCTACATCGGTATTCCTTACTTTCTCGATCACATAAGGCGGTATCGCGTACCATGGAACTACAACATTACGGAAGTTGTACTTCACCGTCTCATCAACAAATGCTTCAATATCTTTCCATTTTGCCTCGGGATTGAGTAGAGTATTATCGAATCGTCTGTTAAAGGGTATGATTTTGCTCATCTGCTACCTCCAGATTATGACTGTTAATTCCGAAAATGGGCAGCTTTCGCTGCCCACCTTGTTATCTAAGGTTCCTTTTTTCTATCAGTACTTCTTTCTGGAGAACGGATCGAGAATCCACATGGAGTCGTCGAGGATATCCTTGGTTACAACGTAGACACCAGTGTCAAGATATGCAGGGAGAGGTTCGCCATTTATTGCCATGAAGGCGAACATAACGCCCTTGTAACCCATACCGTGAGGATCCTGAACGATAAGAGCCTTTAGTGCACCACTTTCGAGTGCTTCGATTTCCAGTGGATCTGAGTCGTAAGCAACGGCCATGATCTTGTTTTCCAGACCTCTCTGCTCGATAACTCTGGCGACACCTATACCGGTGTGGTTGTTGTCGGCAAAGAAACCAACCAGGTCGGAATGGGCTATCAGAAGGTCCTCGGCTGCGTTAGCTGAACGGGAGATGTCGTTGTTGGTGTAAATCGTTGGAAGTACCTGCAGATCCGGTGCGATTTCCTTCAGTCTGTCGATGAAACCTCCGTCTCTGTCCGTCAGAACCTGAACGCCGGCCATGGCGCTGATGAGACCTATCTTTCCCTTGAGTGGTGTGTTGTTGGCCTTCAGCGCGGCAACAAGCTTATCCGCAGCAAAAGCGCCTCCGACACGGTTGTTTGTTGCGAGGAAAGAATCGTATCCCGTATCGTAGACGAAGTTATCAATAAGAACAATCTTTATGCCGGCCTTGTGAGCTGCATCCAAAATCAATGACGGTGCTTCGGAACTTGTCGAAGAGATAACGATCGCGTCCGGTCTTGTGTTGATAACGTTCTCGAGAATAGAAACCTGAAGATCGATATCGGCCTCAGACGGTGGTCCGTAGACAGTGACTTTGGCAAGTCCCTTGAGATCGTACTCGGCATTCTTTGCACCCACAATCGTGTACTGCCAGAAATCAGAATCCGTTGCCTTGACTATAAAGGCAATGTTATAAGCTGCCACTCCAACTGTTCCAAGTAGAATCGAAACCAGTGCCAGAAGAATAAGTGCTTTACGCATTCACAAAAACCTCCCTATATTTTTGTTCTGTACATACGTAAATACTAATGTACGTACAAACAGTTTCATTATAGCAAGT